>JAVBJS010000071.1:0-10101 GCA_031546885.1 Desulfovibrio sp. | reverse complement strand
ATGACAAGTTGCGTGGCAGTGGCTGATTGGGTAATGAGTATTCGTGATGCTGGCAGGTTTTTGGGGGCGTGGGTAAATTTAATTTTGTTTGAGGGCACTACTCCGGGAAGTTCCACAGTGAGGCGTGCCGGAATTGATTTTGCAGCATTGGCAGGAGTGTATGTACATTGATAGAGCGGTGCTCCCTGCAAGGTCAAGGTGAGAGTTCCTTTGGCTGCCGAGCCTTTCCAGGAAATGCCTTGGAGGAGGAGTGGAGGCAGGCCGCGGGGTTTGCTGGAGGCCGTGTTGGTAGAGGCTTTTGCAACGGAAGTCTTGGCAGCTTCTTCCCTGGACTTGGCCGTTTCACTCTTAGATTTTGCTGGTTTGCTTGGAGCAGGGCGCTGTGCTGGGATGGCTTTTCCTGCAATAGGCGCTGTTGTCTCTTTGTTTTCTGCTTTTGCAGTGGAAGTTTTTTTTGTCGAGGATGCAGGGATTGTAACAACTGCTGCGGCATTTCCCGTAGCGGCCTTGCTGGCAGCAGGGGCCGCCATGGCAAGAACGGGGAGTATGCAGACAATGAGCAGAGTGTTGAGTATGCGGGATCTTCGCATGGATACAAACCTTTAGCTCCAGGAAGGAAAGGCGGGGAGAGTAGTGGTGTCAGTGGGCATGTCAGCTACTCGAGGGAGTGTTCGAGGGGAGGCTTTGGCCTCCCCTCGTTTGTATACTTTTAAAAGAATTGACCCATGGAGAATTCGAAGCGTCCGCTGTCTCTGTCGCCCTTGCGGTTATCGTCAAGGGGTATGCCGTAAGAGAAGCGCAGGTCGCCCATGGGGGAACGCCAGCGAAGTTCAAGGCCAAAGGACTTTTTAATTTCATCATCCCAGTTGTAGGAATGGTCTGCATCAATGTTAAAACCAATATCAAAGAAGGGAACAAGATTTACGCCAAGGTCGGTACTGACGCTCCAAATGTATTCCAGGTTGGCAAACGCCATGCGTGTACCACCAATGCGGTCACCTGTTTCTTGGTCGCGGGGAACGATATCGCGGCTGTCATAGCCTCGGACTGAGTCAATGCCGCCCATCCAGAACCGTTCAAATACGGGCACTTCAGGTGAACCATTAGTGAATATGGCAGAGCCTTTGACCCGTCCGTGCAGGATGTGGTTAGGCTTGATCTGAAAGTAGGTCTGGTGTTCAGCGCTGACGGTGATGAAATCGTCGTCGCCGCCAATCCAGCCCCCGCCGTATTCGACAGCCAGACGGTCGATATTACCATCGGTGGGACGTTCTCGGTTTGTGGTGTCGCGGGTGATACGGCCGAGTGCCACGCTGGAAATACGGTCGCCCGTGGCGTATCTACGGATAAGGTTGGAGGCATCGTCATCCAGGTCATAGAGTCTGTATTGATCCAGACGGTAACCCCATCCAAGAGAGGTGTATTCACCAAGGGGATAGGCAAAACGCAGAACTCCACCCGTGGTTCTTTTGGTGTAGTCAATGTAGTCGTCGCGCCAGTGGTAGATATCAAAACCAACGGATAAGGCGGTATCATTCAGGTGCGGGTTGGTGAAAGCAAAGGTGTATGCATCACGGCGCCCGGAAACTCCAGCTTGCAAGGATACGTTGTACCCTTTACCCCAGAGGTTACGCTCAGATAAAGTCCCGGATACTCCAAAGGAAGAAAAGGTGGAGTAGCCAACGCCGCCCATAAGAGCACCCGTGGGTTTTTCTTTGACTTTTACCTTTAAGTCGACTTCGTCCTCTTTACCGGTGGGAACAAGTTCCGCTTCGGCGACTTCAAAGTAGCCAAGCTTGTTCAGGCGCTCGGTACTGCGGCGAAGTTTGGAGCCTTCAAACTGGTCACCGTCTGTGAGGCGCATTTCGCGCAGAATGACGTTGTCACGGGTTTTGTTGTTGCCTTCAATGATTACGCGGCGAACAAACACTTTATTCTTCTTTTCAATGTCGTAAGTGATGTCAACCACATACTCGCCGCCTTCATGCTTTTTTGGGCGGGGATTCACGTCAGTGAAGGCATAGCCGTAGTCTGCATAGTAATCGGTGAGCTTTTTGGCGTCATCTTGCATGACGGAAAGATTAAAATATTCCTGCTTTGCAGCCAGTTTATCCAGGGCAGTCATTGTGCGCAGACGCTCGTCCGTATCAATGAGGTCGCCGGAAAAAGAGACCGTGCCAAGTTTATAGCGTGGCCCCTCTGCTACGGGAAAAATAACCTCAATGCCATCGTCTGTATAGTTGACCTTGGCGGTGCCAACGGAAACATCAAGGAAGCCGTGGTTGAGGTAGTAGGAGGAAATGGCGGCGGAATCGCGCTCAAGGAGCTCTTCTTTCAGAACGCCTGTGCCGGTGATCCAAGAAATGATGGAGCGTGGTGCAAGGAGTAGCTGGTCTGCCACATCCCCTTCATCCAGGGTTTTGACACCTTCCACTTTGACGGCGCTGACGTAAAGCTTTTTACCTTCGTCAATGGCCAGTACCAAGGCAGCCGAAGCACCCCCTTGCCGCATGTCTGTGCGAGGGGTAACTTTGGCGAGGTAGTAGCCTTTCTTACGGTAGAGTTCGATAACTTTTTGCAAGTCGTCGGCCAGAAGTTTTTCGTTTAAGATACTGCCGCTTTTACTGCTGATGGCGGAGGTGATGTCCTCAGTGTCAATGCCACTGTTCCCTTCCACGGCAATGGATTCAATACGGGGCTTTTCTGCTACGGCATAGATAAGAACAGTGCCTTCGGGGCGGGATTCCGTCAATACGCGCACATCGCTGAAATAGCCCAGTTCCCATACCCGGTTAACGTCACGGTCAATGGCGGCGGTGTCAATGGTATCGCCCTTACGGGTATTGACGCGCAACAGTACCACTTCAGGGTCAAGCACCTTAAGGCCACGTACCTCAATACCCGCGACAACGCCGCTGCCTGAGGCCCGGACAAATTCCCCGGAAACGCGGTTGGCCAATTCTTCTAAAGCGGGTGTGATGCCGACATTTTGACTTTGTTCCACAAAGAGAGGACGGGCTGAGCGTTCACCCGAGGTTTCCACCAGGCGGGCGTCAATGCTCAGTATGCCGCCAACTTCGCTGATGCTGCCGTAAACGGCATGGGTTGCACCCGCGGCGGACGCGAGGGAGCGCACGCTTTTCACATCAAGCGTAGAAATCTTGCGTGATTCGAGCAGACGGAGCATGGCGGGAATGGGCACGGTTTTGAAGCCGCGATGGATAAGGCGCTGGCTTAGAATTTCTGGTAACTCGTCGCTGACTTTGTCAGCCTGGGCTGCATTGACCTGAAAGGGGAGAACGAGCATTACAGGTTCGCGCCCGGACGCCATTGTGGGGCTGACAGCACGGTCTGTCCGTGTGCGGGTGGCCGCAAAAGCATTGCATGGCAACAAAGCCGCTCCCATGAGCGCCATGAATGTGATTACTGCCATTATTCTCTGAATTCGTTCAGCGCGTTTTATCATAGAGGTCTCCCGACTTGAGTTCAAAACATCTGTCCATGCGAGCGGCAATTTCCGGGTTATGCGTTACCACAACCAAAACCATTTTATGTGTTGCGTTCAGCTCCAGCATTAAATCTGTAATGAGCTTGCCATTTTTTTCATCCAGATTGCCGGTGGGTTCATCCGCCAGCAATATCTTTGGGCCTTTCAGCACTGCCCTGGCAATGGCAGCCCGTTGCCTTTCTCCACCGGAGAGCAGTGTTACGTTAAAATTTTCCCGGTCTTGCAGTCCCACCTGAGCGAGTATGTTTTTTGCCAGCGAGTAAGCTTTCTGCCGGGGCATTCCCCCGATAATGGCCTGCATGGCAACGTTTTCAATAGTCGTAAACTCAGGCAATAAATGGTGAAACTGAAAAACAAACCCTATGTCCGTATTGCGGAGCGCTGCCATTTGCGTCGGTGACATGGTAGCCATGTTGCGACCCAAAAAAAATATTTCCCCTTCGGATGGAGCGGCAAGCGTACCCAATAAATGGAGCAGCGACGACTTGCCAGACCCTGAAGCACCTACAACGGCAATGGTTTCTCCAGGGCAAATATCTAAGGTAATGTCGTGTAAAATATGAATTTCTTCCCCGGGGGCTCTATATACTTTCCCGACATTCTTTAGAGAATATAACGGAAAATCTTTAGGAATGCTAGTGGGAATGAGGGAGGTTTTTGTATCCATTGTGTATTTACTCTTGCCGTAAGGCCTGCACGGGCTCAAGACTTGCCGCCTTGTAAGACGGGTAAAGTGTGGCGCAAAAACAAAGCAACATGGCGCACAGCCCCGTTAAAACAAGATCTGGCCACTCAAGCAGAACAGGCAGGTGATCAAGGGAAAAGACGCCGGGGGGAAGTTCTATGAATTGATATTTTTTCAGGAGCGCGGAACTGCCAAGGCCGAGGGCAAAGCCTAAAAACGTACCTGTAACACCGATAAGCACCCCTTGAATAATAAATATGCGGCGAATGGAACCTCGTGTTGCCCCCATGGACATCAGGATGGCGATATCTCTGGTTTTTTCCATAACCAGCATGACAAGGGCTGTAATAATGGAAAAGGCGCCCACAATGATAATGAGGCAGAGAATGACAGCCATGGCAGTTTTTTCCAGCTTGAGGGCTGCGAAAAAGTTGCTGTTCATGCTTATCCATGTTTGCGAATAATAAGGCTTTCCAAGAATTTTAATAATGCTGTCCGCTGTTTCTTGGGCAGCAAAGATATCGTTCACGGCAACTTCAAGTCCGGTTACGGAATGCTCAGGCCAGCCAAGTATATCGCGGGCGCTCTTGAGGGAAACAAAGCACAGGGATGAGTCATATTCAAACATTCCGATGGAAAAAATGCCCACAACTTTTAACAGCTTTACTTTGGGAATAAATCCGGCGGTGCTCTGCTGCCCGGAGGGGGCCAGCATATTAACGCGGGAGCCGACATAAAGGCCAAGTTTGCGCGCCAGGGAGTGACCAACTACAATGCCCGGCACATCGTCTTGCACGCTAAGGTCTGCCACGCTTCCTGCCGTTATATGAGAGAGAACCCCAAGAACCGAGGGAGCAGTTGCAGGATCAATGCCTCGCAGGATGACGCCTTTGCCACTGTTTCGTGATGAGATCATGAGCTCACCATAAATGAAAGGAGTAACTCCGGTGACGCCGGGTATCTGTTTGATGGTTTCGATTACTGAAGGAGTTTGGGTAAGCATGGAAGAGGGGCCGTAAATAATGGCGTGGGAGGTGACGCCGATAATTTTGTCGCGCATATCTACCGTAAAGCCGTTCATGACGCCCATGACCACAATGAGCGCACCAACGCCAAGGGCCACGCCCACCACAGCTAATGCAGAGGTGACGCCAATGAAGGAGTTCCCCTTTCGTGAAAAAAGATAGCGCAGGGCAATAAAGGTCTCAAACCGCATGGCTTGTCCGTATTTTTTTACGAAGAAAGGTGATTGGTCGCTGGATACGTATCATTCTTGGCGCAAGGCTTCCACTGGTTCAAGGCTTGCCGCCTTGAAGGAAGGGTAAAGTGTGGCGCAAAAACACAGGAGCATCGCGCATAGGCCGGTTAATACAAGGTCGGGCCATTCAAGCAGAACAGGGAGGCGATCGAGGGAATAAACTCCAGGCGGAAGCTGCACAAATTGGTATTTTTCAAGTAGGACAGAGCAGGCAAGGCCAAGGGCGAAACCAAGCACAGTGCCTATGCCGCCGATGAGAGCGCCCTGAATAATAAAAATACGGCGAATGGAGGCCTTGGTGGCACCCATGGACATTAATATGGCGATATCTCTGGTTTTTTCCATAACCAACATGACAAGGGCAGTAATAATGGAAAAGGCACCCACAACAACAATCAGACCAAGAATTATAGCCATTGCAGCCTTTTCCAGTTTGAGGGCTGCAAAAAAGTTGCCGTTCATCGCCATCCAGGTTTGGGCAGAATACGGCCCGTCCAGGGTTTTTAGGATATTGTCGGTTATTGTTTGTGCGGCAAAAATATCATCCACGGCAACCTCAAGACCTGTGACGGCATCAGGAGGCCAGCCAAGGGTATCACGGGCACTGGCAAGGGAAATGAAGCACAGAGACATATCATATTCAAACATGCCGATGGAAAAAATGCCCACTACCTTGAAGGTCTTTATCTTGGGGTTGAATCCGGTGGAGCTTTGCTCTCCTGAGGGGGCCAGCATATTCACACGTGAACCCACAGCAAGGTTTAGCTTACGCGCCAGTTCCTGTCCAACAATAATGCCGGGGATTCCTGTGGTCTCGGCAAGATTCGCCACGCTGCCCTCGGTTATGCGGGAGAGCACCCCAAGCACCTTGGGAGCGGTTGTCGGATCAATGCCGCGAATGATGACGCCTTTGCCACCCTCTCGTGAGGACAGCATCAATTCCCCGTAAATAAAAGGTGTCACCCCGGTCACTCCGGGCACGCTCAGAATGGTTTCAAGTACAGGGGGCGTTTGTGTAAGCATGGAAGAAGGCCCGAAAACAATAGCGTGGGAGGTGACGCCAATGATTTTATCGCGCATGTCAATGGTAAAGCCGTTCATTACCCCCATGACCACAATGAGCGCCCCAACGCCAAGGGCTACGCCTATCATAGCCAAGGCGGAGGTAATGCCGATGAAGGAGTTACCTTTACGTGAAAACAGATAGCGCAGGGCTATAAAACTTTCAAACCGCATAGGGGATCCCGGTTTTTTTGGGCAAAAAGGAAAGCAGTTTGCATTCCAAGTACACGTTGCTGTGAGTGGTTACGGGGAAGTGGACTTGCTTGTAGGGGGGCGTTGAAGCCCCCCTATGAAAATGGATATGTATTGCCCTAGCTTTCCGGCTTGAGCAGCGGAAACAGAATGACTTCGCGAATGGAGGGGGAGTCTGTGAGCAGCATGACCAGCCTGTCTATGCCGATGCCTTCTCCAGCCGTGGGGGGCATGCCGTATTCCAGCGCTCGCAGATAATCTTCATCCATAAAGTGGGCTTCCTCATCGCCTGCTTCTTTTTCTGCCACCTGTTCATCAAAGCGCATGCGCTGATCCACAGGGTCGTTCAGCTCAGAAAAAGCATTGGCAAGTTCTCGCCCCGTCATAAAGAGCTCAAAACGATCCGTTACATCGGGGTTCAGGTCGTTCCGGCGTGACAGAGGTGAGATGTCGGTAGGATAGTGATAAATAAAGTGAGGCTGAACCAGTTTTGGCTCAACGTCCAAATCAAACAGCTTTGCCTGAAGTTTTGCCAGTTTTTCGTGCTCAATAACCTTTTCTCCGCGCTGACGAATATAGCGGGCCAGAGCTGTGGGGTCTGTATAAAATTCTTTTGTGTGGCCCCCAATGGATTCGAGGGAGTCATGAAAGGTAACTCGCTTCCAGGTGCCGGGGGTGAGGTCAATGTCCTGCCCCTGATAGGAAACAACAGTGCTGCCGCAAACTGCCTGGGCAATATGCGCAAACATTTTTTCTGTCAGATCCATGAGGTCTTCAAAAGTGGCATAGGCCCAGTAGAATTCACACATGGTGAATTCCGGGTTGTGCTGAGTGGAGATGCCTTCATTACGAAAATTGCGGTTTACTTCAAAAACTTTTTCAAAGCCCCCCACCAGAAGGCGCTTTAAATAGAGCTCTGGCGCAATACGCATGTACAGGCGCATGTCAAGGGCGTTGTGGTGCGTGGTAAAAGGGCGGGCTGTTGCGCCGCCGGGAATAGGCTGCATCATGGGGGTTTCCACTTCAGAAAACCCTTCGTTTTCCATAAAGGTACGCAGTTCTCGCACAATCTGGATACGCTTGGCAAAGATTTCGCGGGTGCGCGGCGTGACTATCAAGTCCACATAGCGCTGTCTGTAGCGGATTTCAATGTCCTTGAGCCCATGATATTTTTCCGGCAGGGGCCGTATGGATTTTGTCAGCAGGGTGATGGTATGACATTCCAGAGTAAGCTCTTCGGTCTTGGTGCGAAAAAGGGTGCCGGTTACGCCCACAATGTCGCCGGTATCAAGCTTTTTAAAGAGGCTTGCTGTGGCTTCATCCAAAAACTCTCTGGCGGCGTAACATTGGATGCGGCCTGAGTCGTCCATGAGATGGAAAAAGGCGACCTTGCCAAAAGAGCGCAAGGAAACAATACGGCCCGCAAGACTTAGCTCGCCAAGGGAAGCCAACTGCTCCGCATCTTTATCCGCGTGTTCCGTCAGCACTTGTGTGGCTTTATGTTTTTTAACAAAGCCGTTGGCAAAAATCTGGGCACCGGTTTCAATAATTTCACAGGACTTGACAACCCGATTCTTGATGACCTCGTTCAGCTCGTCGCGAGCCGCAAGACTTTCAAGCATGGGCATAAAATATGGTGCATGCGCAGATTTGCTCGCTATTTTTACCGAGCTTCTACGCCGCACATCGTTCTTGGAAGATTCAGAAGAGCTCAAAGTACACACTCCATACGTCTGGCACATACCATAATTTAATACGGGTATGCCAAATGCCTGCGACAGTCAAGGCAGAAGGACAAATTAACATGGTGATAGAGGACAGTTTTTTTGCGCGTAAGCGTGTAACATATTGTATTTGCTAATATTTTTGTTTGGCATTCTTTTTTCTCGGAAGTCCTTGGTATTTCACATAAAATTGTGCATATTCCCTTATGGACGTACTTTGCAACCCTGCTCAGCAAGATATTTTTTGAGTTGTTTGATGGTGTATTCGCCATAATGTACGATGGAGGCAATGAGGGCTGCGGAGGCCTTGCCCTGGGTGAGGGCTTCGTGCATATGCGCGGGCGAGCCGGCCCCACCGGAAGCTATGACAGGAACCTGCACCGCTTCGGCAATGGCGCGGGTGAGGGGAAGGTGGTACCCTGCCTTGGTGCCGTCCGCATCAATGGAATTGACGCAGAGTTCGCCTGCTCCAAGACTGGTGCAGCGTTTGGCCCAGGCCACGGCGTCAAGGCCGGTGGTGGTTCGGCCGCCATGAATGACCACTTCATACCCGGAAGGGATGGCGGCGCTGGGGGTAACTTCTTTGACATCCATACCGACAACAATGGCCTGAGAGCCAAAGGCATGAGCGCCTTCTTCAATGAGCTCCGGTCTTTTTACCGCAGCAGAATTTATGGATATTTTTTCAGCTCCCGCCACGAGTACAGCTCGCATGTCTGTGGTGCTGGCAATGCCGCCACCTACGGAAAAAGGAATGGCGATGCAGGAGGCGACGCGCTCTACTACGTCCAAAAAAATACCACGCCCCTCTGCGGAAGCTGTGATGTCGTAAAAAACGATTTCATCCGCACCCTCTTCATAATAGCGCCGGGCTGTTTCCACAGGATCGCCGATGTCTACGTTTCCTTCAAATTTGACACCCTTGGTGAGTTTGCCGTTGCGCACGTCCAGGCAGGGAATAATGCGTTTGCTTAACATGAGGCCGCCTTTGCTATGCAGTATTCGTTGAAATTGCGAAGCAGGCGTAATCCTGCCGGGCCGCTTTTTTCCGGGTGGAACTGGACGGCCCACAATCCTTCCTTGCCGTAAACGGAACAGAAATCCAGCCCGTGGTGCGTTGTGGCAATAACCAGTTCCGGGGCAGGCTGCGTGTAATAACTATGAACAAAATAGTATTCCGCGTCCTTCTCAATATCCGTAAACAGGCAGCAGGGTTGGTGCAGTTGTAAACTGTTCCAGCCCATATGGGGAATGCGGATGCTTTCGCCATTCTCATCGGTGAGGCCGGGGTCAAAATGGACAGAGCGCCCTGGCAAGATGCCCAGGGTGGCGGTATTATTTTCTTCACTGTGCTCAAGGAGAATCTGGCAGCCAAGGCATACACCAAGGAGGGGTTTACCTTGCTGCACAAGTTTTGTCAGTACTGTATGTAACCCCGTACCCGTGAGAAGATCCATAGCCTGCTTGGCAGCCCCAACGCCAGGGAAGATAATGCCCTGCGCGCTGGAAAGAATGGCCGGGTCGGCGGTGATGACAGCGTCTATTCCTTGTGCAGCAAGGCCGCGTAAGACACTGGTCTGGTTTCCCGCTTTGTAATCCAAAATGGCAAGCATAGAGTTTCCTATCCGGCGAAAATGTTGAAAATATTGGAAAGAAGAGAGTTAGAGATATC
>JAVBJS010000164.1:0-8763 GCA_031546885.1 Desulfovibrio sp. | reverse complement strand
TTGAGAAAAATTATGTCTTTTTTTGGCATTTTGTTCTTAAGGGGCTTCGAAAGGCTTTTTAGAGGCCCTTGCACAATGGCCTCTAAAAAGGGACGATTAAGCAAAGTTCGTTGCGTTGTGCAAGGAACTTAGATTGAGTTTGTGTTACTTTGTTACGATTTTTTGCAAAACAGGATTGACGTTCATGGCGAGTTCGTCTATATTTCTTCCCTGCCTCAGCAAATTGTAGGCGTATAGGCGCGTAGCTCAGGGGTAGAGCACTTCCTTGACATGGAAGGGGTCAGCAGTTCAAAGCTGCTCGTGCCTACCAGTATAGCATCATAAAGGGAGGTCAAAGCCTCCCTTTTTCTTTTTAAGGAGTATGTGTGAACATCAGCATTGAAGGGAACTCCATAGAAGTGGCGCCAGGCGCACGCTGTGAAGATGCGTTGAAAAGCGCTCTTTCCGGTAAACGGTTCAAAGCATGTATCGCTGTTCGCGCTGATGATGCTCTGCTTGATCTTTCTTCTCCTGTGCCATCCGGCTGCACTACACTTACTCCCGTTACCCTTGATAGCAGTGAAGGTTTGGATATTCTCCGGCACAGCACGGCCCATGTCATGGCAACGGCTGTGCAGCGTCTTTTCCCCAAGGCCAAAGTGACCATTGGCCCCTCCATTGATAGTGGTTTTTATTATGACTTTGATGCGCCCCGTCCCTTTTCTGTTGAGGACTTTGCTGCCATTGAAACGGAAATGCGCCACATTGCCAAGGCGGCAGTGCCTTTTGTGCGCCGTGAAGTGAGCAAGGCGGAGGCCATTCAAATTTTTACAGACAAAGATGAGACCTATAAGGTTGAAATCATTGAAGCGATTCAGGCAGAGACAGTTTCTCTGTATGAGCTGGCGGAATTTACAGACCTGTGTCGCGGGCCGCATCTGCCTCACACAGGTTTTGTGACAGCAACAAAGCTGCTGTCTGTTGCTGGAGCCTATTGGCGCGGCGATGAAAAAAACAAAATGCTTTCGCGTATTTACGGAACAGCTTTTGCGGATGAAAAGGCGCTTGCAGCATATCTGCACCATATTGAGGAAGCCAAGCGGCGTGACCACCGCAAGCTTGGGCGTGAGCTCAATCTTTTTGACTTTCACGAAGATGTCGCGCCGGGCATGGTTTTTTGGCATCCTAAGGGTATGCTTGTACGTACCATCCTTGAAGATTTTTTGCGTAAAGAGCACTTGCGCCGGGGCTACGAGCTTGTGCAGGGCCCACAGCTATTGCGCCGAGAGCTTTGGGAAAAGTCCGGCCATTACGCCAATTACCGGGAAAATATGTATTTCACGGAAATTGAAGGTGATGCCTATGGGGTAAAACCCATGAACTGCCTTGCGCATATGCTTATTTATGGAAGCCAGCTTCGCAGTTATCGAGAACTGCCGGTGCGCTTTGCCGAGCTTGGGGTTGTACATCGGCATGAAAAAAGTGGAGCGCTGCACGGTCTTTTGCGGGTGCGCCAGTTTACGCAGGATGATGCGCATGTTATCTGTCGCCCAGATCAGCTTGAAGAAGAAATTATTGGTGTAATTACTTTTGTGCGGGATCTTTTTGATCTCTTCGGGTTCAGTTATAAGCTTGCCGTTGCTACCAAGCCTGAAAAGTACATTGGAACAGATGCAGACTGGGAGCGTGCCACCACTGCGCTGGAACAAGCATTGCAACATCTTGGATTGCCATACTTTATTAATGAAGGCGACGGCGCTTTTTACGGGCCAAAGATTGACGTGCGTGTGACTGACAGTCTGGATCGTGAGTGGCAGTGTTCTACCATCCAATGCGACTTTACCTTGCCGGAGCGTTTTGACTTGACCTATGTTGGTCAGGATGGCGAACGCCACCGCCCTGTTATGGTGCATAGAGCAATTTTGGGATCTTTGGAGCGCTTTATCGGAATTTTGATTGAGCATTGCGCCGGTGCCTTTCCCACATGGCTTGCCCCTGTGCAGGCCCGTGTGGTAACAGTAACGGATGCTCACGATGCCTACGCTCAAAAGGTTCGCGATACATTGCGGGCTCAGGGCGTGCGAATTGAGGCGGATCTTCGCAATGAAAAGCTGGGGTACAAGGTGCGGGCGGCGCAACTTGAAAAGATACCTTATGTGCTTGTTATTGGTGATAAAGAGCTGGAAGGCGAGGGCGTCAATGTGCGCCTGCGGGGCGGCGAAACCCTTGGGTTTAAAACCCTTGCGGAGGTAGAAGCTACCATTCGCGCTGACAGCGAACAACCCTTTCAAAGAGGAGGTATGAACTATCGCTTCTCCTAATGTACGGCCACGCCGCAGTGAACCACAGGATACTGTGCGGCGCAACGATCAGATTCGTGTTCGTGAAGTGAGGCTCATCGGAGCTGAAGGCGAACAACTGGGAATTATTGAACGCAATGAAGCCCTGCAAATGGCAAAAGACGCAGGCCTTGACCTTGTGGAGGTGGCGTCAACAGCGGAGCCACCTGTTTGTCGCATAATGGATTACGGCAAATTCAAATATGAGACCCAGAAGAAAAAGCAGGAAGCCAAAAAACGGCAAACTGTTGTTGAAATTAAAGAAATAAAGTTGCGTCCCAAAACTGACGATCATGATTACCTCACCAAGGTAAAGCATATTCGCCGGTTCATTGAAGAAGGAGATCGCTGTAAAGTGACTATCTTTTTTCGGGGGCGGGAAATTGTTCATAAAGATCGCGGGCAAACCATGCTCACCAAGGTTGTTGAAGACACCAGGGATATTGCCAAGGTGGATCAGGAGCCAAGAGCAGAAGGACGCACACTCTTTATGATGCTTGCTCCTTTACCCAAAAAGTAACCCCGGTTAGCGGGGAGCGTGCAAAAGGTTTACGAAGCTGCGCACCATACCCTGCATAGGGAGTATGAATTCATTGTGAAATGAACTCTGTTTGCTTTGGCTACTACTTTCTGCTTGCGTCCAAGAATTTTTTGGCGCATTATGCCTTTCCTTTTCAGAAAGGATGTTGTGTCTAAGGAAGCGTTGACTACTTTTTATTTTGGGCGGGATTTTCTTTTTTTAAGTCTCTCAGCTCAAGGGGGCAATACCCCCTATTTGTTTCAGCGTTTCCCTAACTTTTCCGCCCAGGCGGAAAGACTGGTGAGCTTCTGCTTGCCGGATTATACATAGGCCTGAACCGGCATAAGGAGAATCTCATGCCAAAGATGAAAACAAAACGTGCGGCTGCCAAGCGCTTTAGCGTAACAGGCACAGGCAAGTTCCGTAGACGCAAGCAAAACCTGCGTCACATCCTGACCAAGAAAAATGCCAAGCGCAAAATGCGCCTTGGGCAGAGCGCCATTGTTGACAGCACCAACGAGCGTGCTGTTAAGCGAATGATGCCTTACGCCTAAGACTGTTTTTGCTGGTTAAGGCTATTTGCGAAAGTCTTTTAACCACTTCGCCGGCACACCCTACGCCCCGTGAAGTGAGAATACGTGGAGGTAATCCATGCGTGTGAAGAGAGGGATGGCAGCCCATAGGCGCCACAAAAAATATTTGGAACTGGCTAAAGGCTACCGCGGCGGACGCAGTAAACTCTACAGAACAGCACGCGAGGCAGTAGAAAGAGCTTTAGTATACGCCTTCCGTGACCGTAAGGTACGCAAGCGTGAATTTCGCAAGCTCTGGATTCTTCGTATCAACGCAGGCGCTCGCTTGAACGGTCTTTCCTACAGCCGATTCATGAATGGCCTTAAGATTGCCGAGATTGCTCTGGATCGCAAGGTACTTGCCGATCTGGCCGTACATGCCAAAGAAGATTTCGCAAAGCTTGTCGAGCTGGCAAAATCCAAACTCGCATAAGTTTTTACTTCTCCGGGGAGATGCTGTTTTTTTCAGCATCTCCCAGATTTTTATTGTCAGCGTGCCTTGCACGAAGGACCCTCCTACCCGAAACATAGGGTTGCCCATGAATCTTATTGCTGAACTGGAAAGCCTGATCCCTGCGCTGGAACAAAGCCTTGATCAGGCATCTTCGCTTGTAGCTGTTGAAGCGCTTCACGTTGAATATCTTGGACGCAAGGGATTGCTTGCCGGGCTCATGAGCCGTTTGCCGGAGCTTGCCGCAGCAGAGCGCCCTGCCTTTGGTAAGGCTGCCAATGCTGTCAAGGAGCAATTAACAGCTCTGGTAACAACGCGCCAAACCGCCTTGGCCGAGCTTGCGGAAGCCGCGGCTCTGGCCAGTTTTGACCCTTCCATGCCGGGCCGTATGCCCGCTCTTGGCTCGCTGCATCCCATTACGCTTGTGATGGAAGAAATTTGCGCGGTATTCACCAGTCTTGGCTATGAGATAATTTCCGGCCCGGAAGTTGAAACTGACTTTCATAACTTTGAGGCCTTGAACCTGCCTCCGGATCATCCTGCCCGCGACATGCAAGATACCTTTTATCTTGCTGAAAATATTGTCTTGCGCACGCACACTTCTCCCATGCAGGTGCGGGCCATGCTGGAACGTAAAAAGCCGCCTCTTGCTGTTATTGCTCCTGGCAAAGTGTATAGGCGCGACTCGGATATCACCCATACTCCTATGTTTCATCAGATAGAGGGATTGCTGGTTGATAAAAATATTTCCTTTGCACATCTGCGGGGTACTCTTACCGCCTTTGTACGGCAACTTTTCGGAGCAAGCGTAAACGTGCGCTTTCGCCCAAGCTTTTTTCCCTTCACAGAGCCAAGCGCTGAGGTGGATATTTCCTGTATCCTCTGTAATGGACAAGGGCATAAAAGTGGCGAGCCGTGCCGTGTTTGCAAAACAACAGGCTGGCTTGAAATTCTTGGCTCCGGTATGGTTGACCCCAATGTTTTTGTTGCTGTGGGGTACCCTGAAGATACCACCGGCTTTGCCTTTGGTCTTGGGGTTGAGCGCGTGGCCATGCTTAAGTACGGCATAGGTGATCTGCGCATGTTCTATGAAAACGATTTGCGCTTTTTAACGCAATTTGCTTAGGGAAATGCTCCACTCTGTGTAACGATTTTTTATTTGAAATTCGTTGGAGCGGACTTTGACGGCAGTGCCACTCGGGAGTTTTTTTTATGCTATTAAGTCTTTCCTGGCTGCGTGAATTTGTTCCTTATACCGGTACAGCCCTTGAGCTTGGTGAGAAACTTACCATGCTTGGGCTGGAAATGGACGGTCTTTCTCGGCCCTATGCCGGTATAGAAAATATTGTAGTTGGGCATGTTGTGGAGTGCGCTCGCCACCCGGAAGCGGAAAAGCTTTCCGTATGCCGCGTTGATGTTGGTGACGAGGTTTTAGACATTGTTTGCGGTGCGCCCAATGTCGCTGCCGGGCAAAAGGTGGCTGTCATCAAGGTCGGCTCAACTCTGCCCAATGGAATGGTCATCAAAAAAGCCAAATTGCGTGGAGCTCCTTCGCATGGCATGATTTGTTCCGAGGCGGAGCTTGGCCTTTCAGACGACCATGACGGCATTATGGTGCTGAACGGGCAAAGCCCTGTAGGGGCACGGCTGGTGGATGTCTTGAGCCTCGCCGATGAGGTGTTGGATATTTCTGTGACGCCGAACCGTGGCGACTGCCTCTCGGTGCTGGGACTGGCGCGAGAAGTGTCGGCTGCATTTCAGCTTCCCTTGACGCTTCCGCCTGTCGCTCTGGCGGAAAGCGGTGCGCCTGCTGATGCGGAAATCCGCCTTGAGGTGGATAAAGAGCTTTCGCCTTTGTACCAGGCCCGCATTATTAATGGTGTCACCACGGGAAAAAGCCCTGCCTGGTTGCGGTATCGCCTTAATTCCATTGGAGTTCGCGCCATATCAAATATGGTGGATGTTACCAACTATATTCTCATGGAGCTGGGGCAACCTCTGCACGCCTTTGATTGCGATGCTGTTCAGGGTGGGCGTGTTCTAGTGCAAGGTGCCCGGGCCGGAGAAAAGTTTATTACCCTTGACGGGCAGGAGCGCCTCCTTGTGCCGGGGGACATTACCATTCGCGATGCCCAGCGCGCCATTGGTCTGGGCGGCGTTATGGGAGGCCTGAACTCTGAAATTACAGACAAAAGCCGTCGGGTTTTTTTGGAATGCGCTGTTTTTACGCCAACCTTTATTCGCCGCACGGCACGACGGCTTGGTTTACATAGTGAAGCTGCATACCGTTTTGAGCGAGGAGTTGATCAGGTCGGTTCTACCTATGCCATGAATCGCGCTGCTTCCATGATAGCAGATCTCGCGGGTGGGGCTGTGCAACCAGGTGTAATCAAGGCAGAGCCGATTCCTTTCGTGGCAGTGCCTGTGGCCTTGCGGCACGAGCGAATAAAAGAGATATTGGGGATTCCTCTTTCTACCGACTTTTGTGAGCAGACCCTGCAGCGCCTTGGCTGTACCGTGCAAGAAGGCTGTGGAGCCATGCGGACGGGAGAAAATACACCTTGCGTGCAATGGAGTGTGTTTGCTCCTTCGCATCGGTTGGATTTAACTCGCGAAGCGGATTTGATAGAAGAGCTTGCCCGTTTTTACGGCATAGACCGCATTCCACCGGCTCTCCCTTCCATTATGCGCCCCCTTGAGCGGGCGGGCTTACCTGAACCCAAGCACACCTTTCGTGGGCGAATCAAGCACTGGGGACGCGGTGCTGGGCTGAATGAAGTCATTAATTACAGCTTTGTCAGCGCCAAGGAATTGCATTCGCTGTTGCTTACTCCAAAATATGGAGAGCACGCCGCCATTATGAATCCGTTAAGCGATGAGCAAAATACCCTGCGCACCTCCCTTGCTCCTGGCCTTTTAACAACGCTGCGAACGAATCTGGCTCAAGGAAACGGCAATATTCGCATTTTTGAAGTGGGTTCTATTTTTCATGCTGATCCCTCGCAAGAAACAACGGTGCATGAACCTGCCCGGCTTGGTATTTTATTATACGGAAGCCGTGGAGAGTGGCCACACCCTCAGGGCGAAGTAGATTATCAGGATATTAAGGGATTGCTGGAACACCTTTTTGCTTCCCTTGGCCTGGCGAAAGCCTCCTTTGTGCAGGAAGACGCCTTGCCCTTTCTTTCACCCTGCGTTGGCGTTTACATACAGGGCCAGTGCGTGGGGCATACGGGCAAGGTAAAAACGGATCTTGCCGATGGGTACCATGCCAGAAAGCAGGTGTGGATGGCGCAGATTGACCTTGATGCGCTTTATACGCTGAGTCTGGCTGCTCGCCCTCTCTTTAGCCCCCTTGCCGTGTTTCCGCCTGTACGGCGCGATATTACCTTTATGGCCACGGCAGGCATACAGGTAGATAGCCTGCTTCAAGCCATTTCCTCCCGGCAAACGGCGCTTCTGGAGGATGTACGCCTCATTGATTCCTTCACTCCCCCAGACGGAGAAACGCACAACCTCACCTTTCGGCTTACCTTTCGCCACCCTGAGCGCACCTTAAAGGATGCAGAGGTAGATAAGGAGCGTGATGGCATCGCGACTGCTGTGCAGAAAGCTTTGGATGTGCGTGTATAAGGACAAGCCTGTCTTGCGGGGATGGGAAATAAAAATCCTGGAACAGGCTTTACAAGGAAGGCCTTTTTGCCGTAAACTTCTACCAAGAGAAAGTTTATTTATATACATGCGATTTGCTGATAAAGCACAAAAAATGAACAAAGAAGCCCATAAAATATCTGGGCCAGCCCCCTGTTATTAACAGTATCGTTTGATGAGGTAAGTATGTCGCAAGACGTTTCAGCAGTTCGCCGTTCCCTCGCAGGTGTTTCTACGCTGGTAAAACAGGAAAAATTTCTTCTGGCTGCACAGGCTCTTCGGAGTGGCGCCCAGGTGTTGAATACAACATCATTATTGCGGGCTGAGGTGGAGGAATTTACCCGGCTTATGGAAGATGGCTGTATAATGCTGAGTCGCAGCCATGAATTACGCAAACTTTTTCCCTATGATATCGACTATATTTCAGGGGAAGAAGTGGCTTTGCTTGATGTTCTCGCCAAGCTGATCGAAACCCTTACCACAGAAACCAGCAAAAATCTTGAAGAAGCCGCTGTTCAAGTGGCGGCACGACGTGAAGCCAATCTTGCCAAAGGCCGTGCGGAGCTTGCTAAGGGAAATATAGAGAAAGCGCGGAAAATTCTTGGTTCCCTGCTCAATGAGTTTCCCAACGATATGCCGCTTGTTGCCAAAATTGGGGAATCCTTTCTGGAGCATGGAGAGCTTGAGGACGCAGCAGCGCACCTTGAACAGGTGGCAGATGTAGCTCCTTCCCCCTTGCTGCTCAATCAGCTCGGTATTATTTTGCGCCGGGTCAAGCGATTTGAAGCATCAGAAGATCGTTTTCGTCAGGCCATTGGCATGGATGCGGAAGACGCCAATCTTCACTTCAATATGGGCCGCCTTTATCTCGACCAAAAGCGCTGGAAAGATGCCAAAAAGAGTGCTCGTTCTGCCCTGGCTATTAACGCCGACTTTGTGGAAGCGCAGAAAATGGAACGCTACGCACAAAAAATGCTTGAACAGGAAACGGCAGCTCGCTAATGTCTAGTTGTTAAAACTTTGAGCATTATTTTTGAGTCGGCTCCCCTTGATTTCACGCTTCTCCAAACAAATGGGCGAGCTGCCTCGTTCGCTAAAAAGGGCCTTTTCATACCAAGTTGCAATCAAGATGGCGTTAATGTATAATAAGCTCCAACCAAGGAGCTTATTATGCGCCCACCAACTCCGATTCCTGAGCACCGCAAAGCGGAACTGGCGGATTTCAGAAAAAAGAAATGGCCAGGCTTTGAG
>JAVBJS010000006.1:0-21876 GCA_031546885.1 Desulfovibrio sp. | reverse complement strand
CGAATGATTTCAAAGCAGAAGCTGCCTTTCTCTTTATCTTCACTGGATAAGAAAATGTATCGTTTTATCTTGCTGAAAAATAAGACATAATTTTCCAGCAAGCTTTCAAAATCCGCTACGAATTTTGAAAGAAAGGCACGCCGCGCTGTCCGCTTGCGGGCGCTTGCTGCGTAATCGCCAGAGTTCGTTGCATTGTGCAACGAACTCTATTTATGGATAAGTTCTTAGTCGGACAGTAATGATACAAAAGCATTACCGTCGAAGAAACGCTCAACGAGCTTTTGGAGGCCGGAGTCGATGCCTTGTTTAGAGCCAAGACACAGACTCGTGAAAGGAATCTCCTACAGCCATCTGGCAAGGCATTTATGCAACATCTCCACATCAATGGGTTTTGAGAGATAGTCGCTAAAGCCTGCCGCTAAAAGACTTTCTTTCACGCCGGTCAGGGCATTAGCCGTCAAAGCGACAATAGGAATAGTAGCATGATACTCGTCGTACTGACGAATTTTCGCAGTCGTTTCAAGGCCATCCATCTCTGGCATCATTTGATCCATAAAAATAAGATCGTATGTCTTTTCCGTAATCTGCTTTAAGGCCAGTGCGCCTGAGCTTGCCAGCTCCACCTGAATGTCAAACTCACCGAGCAGTGCCTCAGCTACAAGCAAATTAATTTCCAAATCATCTACCACCAGCACCTTGGCGTTTGGAAAAGTCATAATTGCGGGAGTGTTCGCCGTTTGCGCGGTATGATCCGGGCTTCCAAGTACGAGCGGTAGTGTAATGGAGAATGTAGACCCCTTCCCGTATGCACTGGAAACAGATATACTACCGTCCATGGTTTCACAGATATGACGGGTAATAACAAGTCCCAGCCCTGTGCCAGCCACATTTTTATTTTTCCGTAGCTCCAACTGCTCAAACGGTGAAAAAAGCTTTTCAATATCACAATCCCGTATACCAATGCCTGTATCTGCAATAACAAATTTTAAAAAACCGTTATCTACAAAGACATGCAGACCTACACTGCCTGAAGGGGTATATTTGATGGCATTTGAGATAATATTCGTCAACACTTGCCGCAGCCTCGTATCATCTGAAAAAATCCACTGGGGCAAGTCCGCAGACATAGTAAACGTGTATTGCAGATTTTTTTCTTGCGCTGTTATATTCGAAACAGATGATATTGTATGCAAAAGCGCATGTAAATCAAAATTTTCCTCTGTTAATGCAAATTTATTCGTCTCTATCTTTGAAAAATCAAGACTGTCATTCATAATAGTTAACAGATAATTTCCAGAGTTTTTTATAAGAGAAATGTAATTCTGCTGACGCTCAGTAAGGGGATCATGCCCTATAGAACTGAGCAAGCCAAAAATTGCATTCATGGGCGTACGAATTTCGTGGCTCATATTTGCAAGAAAGTCTGATTTTGCATGGTTTGCATTTTCAGCACTAATACGTGCCTTGGCAAGCTCTGTTATGTCATGAATAACTACAAGCACACCCGCAAGCTCACCGGGGGCTTTGTTGAAGGGAAGAATATTCACATCATAACAACTATCTGCTGCAATCACTTCTATTTTGCGTTCTGTACTTCCTTCTTCACGGGAGATAATGCGTTCCATTGAAGAAACAACTTCACCTGTAAATACGGAGGGAGCATATCGGCTTATTATATCGTGCAAGCTTCGCCCACGCAGAATAAGTGGATCCTGTATGTCCAGAATATTCACTACAGAGTCTGTTGAAAACAAAAGGTGTAATCTTTCATCAAAGACAAAGATAACATCGGGGCAATACTGCAACAAAAGGCGCATATAAAGATCTTGTCTGGATTTTTCAGCTTCCAGCATCTTATAGATATCGGCTTGTGTTGATGAATGCAGCTTCAAAATTTCGTGGGCATTGTTGCTGGCCCGCAATTCCCGCGCCAGCCTATTGCGCTCTATCCGTAAAGCGCTAAGTTCGGCATTCAGAGCTTCAAGCGAAGTCATCGCTACTTTCCCCCCCCTGGTCAAAAACGGCCTTTAAAAGAATTACCCCATATGAGGCCAGTGAACAACTAATTTTATTGAATACTTTCATACAGGCCACTTTTTGAGTCCACTGGGTCAAAATCACACCACAGAGCAATGTCAGTAGTTTTCCAAAATATATACTCTTTACAGGAGATTGACAATCAAAACTAAAATAGAACGCATGTCTAAGGGGAGAAAAAAAGCATAGTTTATCAAAGCACTTCATTCAGCAACCCGGGCTTATGTTAAACGAGTAATCGCTATTATATTTGTTCATAACGGGAATGTATTCCTCTCACATGGCCGGAGTAAAAAGTCTTTCCGACGTAGGGAGAGGGCAAAAGAACCTATTTAACGACACTATCTAGAAAAGTTGACTCACATTTCGCATTCGCACAAGACTCTAAACGACAAAAGGGAAGGAATCCCCCCCTTTGTCTTCTTAAATTGTATAGTCACGCAAGTTTTTTCTCTTTCCCCTATCAAATTCGCCTGCTATTTCAGCAAGATAGCAAAAGAGCATACCCTTTTGCAGAAGACGAATTTTCTTCAACAGAAAACAAAAATCCTTACGTGACCATGCTACCTGAGCATAAAGCTTATTTCGTCATACCTTCAAGGCGGTCAGCACGCTTTGAAGAGTCGGGATGGGAAGAAAGCATGCCGCTGTTGCCACCAAGGCTGGCAAACTTACGCAGAGCGGATACAGCAGCGGTTGTAGGCTTGCCGTATTTCTGCATCATCTTGTAGCCATAGGTATCGGAGTCGCTTTCCTGGGACTGGGAGAACTGAGCATTGACCAGCTTTTCACCAAGTTCGCCAAGCTGGGACTGGGAAAGAGCACCGGCTGCGCCACCAGCTGCGCCTGCACCTTTGCGGGCAGCGGCTGCGGCGTATTCTACGCGCATAGCATTCAAGGTGTGACCAAGCTTAACGTGGCCAATTTCGTGACCAAGGATAAAGAAGAGTTCATCATCAGTCATCAGGTCAAGCAAACCTGTGAATACGCGGACTGTGCCGTCAGCCATTGCAAAAGCGTTCACATCAGCGGTCTGATATACCTTGAAGTTCAGGTTCAGGCCGTCTTCATTTTTAAGCTTTGCTGTAATATTGGCAAGTCTTTTGGCATATTTGTTGCCAGCGGGAGCAACCGAATTTTGCTTGTCAAGCATAACCGCAGCGGCTTTAGCATTTTTTACAGCATCCGCTTCACTCAAAGTTGCAGCCTTGTAGGCGTCAGAACCTGCTGCCATACCTTGACCAAGATCCACGCCGCCAGAGCGGCAAGCAGTTAATGAGAGCAATGAAGCACAAGCACAAATAAGGAAGATCCGTTTCAACATGTAATACCTTCTTCAGGTTAAATTAGTCAGGGAGTATATTCCCGTAAGGCCCACATTTTGTAACACCATAAAGGGGGATTTCATATTGGTCAAGGAAAGTGGTAAAGAAATAATTAAACAATAAAGAAATAGTTGGACTCCGTTCGCCATACAAATAAAGTTCGTTACACAATGCAACGAACTCTGGCCACTACACGATGCAACGAACTTTGGTCATTGCACAATACAATGCCCTCAAATTGCGGATGAGAAGAGACGAAACTGAGAGAGAGAAATTCAAGGAATTAATCCCCTTAGGGTTCCTCTCCCAGGTTTCTCATGGCATATTCGGGCTAACGGTTTCGCAAAATTCGCTTATCGCCAACACGCACAGTCAGGCGATCCTTGTCAAAAAATTCCATCAACGCGATGAGATATTTGCGGGAAAGGCCGGTTATTTCTTTAAGGTCACCCAGATTAAGATCGTCATGAGTTTTGAACCAGACGCGCACGCCTTCTTCTAGCTGCGCAAGGGGGCCTGCGGCATACCAAATGCCTTCTGCCACATGTACCAGTTCGCCGGATTCCTGCATAAATTTAAGTAGGGGTGCAACTTCTTTGGTAGACACGGCGAGGTTTTCCAGCACATCCTTCATATTTGGGGGGGCCGTGCCTGCTTCGGTATGGGCCTTGAGCAGGGCGGCCCGGAGGGCAGACTGGTCAGAAGCGAGGGATACCGCAAAACCGGCCACTCGCAACATATCCTTATCTGCTTCCAACTTGCCTTGCTTCAAAAGACGCTCGATGATGCAATGAACCAGCTTTGGCGAAAGTTTTTTCCCCCAGGCAGAGGCAGCGGCACTGCGTCCAAAACCTGGCAACATGGGGTGTGCCCGATGATATTCCGCAATAAATTCCAGGAGAGATTCTGTAAGCAACACAAGACTTTCCTGCCCAAGGTACAAGCGCTCATCCTTATCAAAACAGAGAGCCTGCTGCTTGCCCCCAAGCAGGTTGAGGATTTTTTCCAGGCGACGCGAGTCAATATTGGTTGCAACACACAGCGCGGCGAAGGAAATGCCGTGGTTCCCGGCGAGCCTGAGAAGGGCGGAACAGCGAGTTTCTTCCTGCTCGGCAGTACCGGCTGGTTTCGACTGCAAAGTAGCCCCTGCGGCTACCGTGGCTTGCGGCTGCACGGAAGCTGACCCAGTGAGATTACGAGGAGAGCGGGTCATCTCAGCAAGTTCGGTTAATATTTGCTGCCGGGTCGCGGTCTCTGCATCTTTGCGCCGCATGCGTGAGCCAAGGGGATGCAAAACAACGCCTCCCCCGACAGTGCGGAGCGGAGAAAAGGAACGCACCACAAATCTGTCGCCAAAAACTCCGGTGAGGGGCTCAGTAAAGCGAACCTCAGCCAAGGTTGTTTCACCGGGCTGCAAAGGTTGCGCATTGAAGAAATACAAACGTGCCTGTCGTTCCGCAGAACCGTGGTGAAAATGCACTTCTGCGCGATGCCGCAAGGGCCGCGGTGAAGAAGCAAGACAAGTTACTTCCACAATCCAGGATGTGCTGGGAAAAAGTGCATGAGGGTGGCTGAGCACTTCGCCTTTTTGAATAGCATCTACCTCTATTCCCTGGAGATTAACGGCTGTTCGCCGCCCGGCCGGAGCTTTCTCCACACTTTCTCCATGACTTTGCAACCCACGTACTTTGCTGGTGAGCATGGAAGGATAAAGAACCACCTCGTCGCCCACGGAGACAGAACCAGAGAGCATGGTGCCTGTGACAACTGTGCCATGCCCACGCATGGTGAAAACCCTGTCCACCGGCAGGCGAAACAGGTCGGTTCTTCTTTCAGGGGCGAGGCTTTTCTCAATGCGCGCAAGGGCGGCGATCAGAGCATCCATCCCTTCCCCTGTAACAGCGGAGACAGGGAAAATAGGCGAGCCCTCCAAAAAAGTACCGCTCAAAAATTCAGTCACGTCATCAATAGCCAAAGCGAGCAGATCCGCGTCAACCATGTCAATTTTCGTCAGCACCACAAGACCGAACTGAATACCAAGAATTGAACATATATCAATATGTTCACGGGTTTGCGGCATAACACCCTCGTCTGCCGCAATGACAAGAGTGGCTATATCAATGCCGGTGGCCCCAGCAACCATGTTACGCACAAAGCGTTCGTGTCCGGGTACATCAATAATGGAAAGGCTTCTCCCTTCCGGCAAGGCAAGAGAGGCAAAACCAAGTTCAATGGTAATGCCGCGGCGTTTTTCTTCTTCCAACCTGTCACAGTCTACACCTGTCAAGCGCTTGACCAAGGTGGTTTTGCCGTGGTCAATATGCCCGGCTGTTCCCATTACAATAGCCATATGGCCTCCCTTGTGACGATACTATCTAACCTTCCTCACGCAAGGCGCGGGTCATCAGTTCTTCCACAACCTGGGCGGGAAGGGCGTCTTCATAAAGAATACGATACATGGCGTTTGCAATAGGCATATCCACGTTCAACTTTCGACTCAAGGCATAAACGGCCTCGGTGGTGCTCACGCCTTCCGCCACCATATGCATGCTGGCAAGGATTTGAGCGTGTGATTCGCCTTTGGCAAGACGCATGCCCACTTGCCTGTTTCGGGAAAGGTTGCCTGTGCAGGTAAGCACCAGATCGCCAAGCCCGGAAAGCCCCATAAAGGTACGAGCCCGCGCCCCCATGGCCACACCCAAACGGCTTATTTCAGCTAAACCGCGTGTAATGAGCCCTGCTCGTGCATTATCTCCAAGCTCCAGGCCGTCGCAGATACCCGCTGCAATGGCTACGATATTTTTTAAGGCCCCGCCCAATTCAACGCCCGGCACATCCGCGCTGGAATATACCCGGAAAAGCGCTGTGGAAAAAAGCTCACGCAAATCCGTTGCTACTTCAGGATTCGTACAGCCAAGGGCCACTGCGGTGGGTTTGGCGGCAATAACTTCTGCGGCGAAGGAGGGGCCAGAGAGAATAGCATATTCCCGGCCGGGCAGCGTTTGCGCAACCACCTCAGCCATGCGACAGAGGGAATGAATTTCAATACCCTTGCTGGCGCAAACGACAATGGCATCTTGGGCAATGAATGGCGCAAGTTTTTGCAATGAATCTCGCATGTGTTTACAAGGAACAACCAGCAAACAGATGCTTGCGCCTGCCAGAGCGGCTTGCGGATCTACCGTGGCACATAGGGCAGAACATAGCGGCAACTGGTCAAGATAACGCGAATTAGTATGCTGCTCATTAATTTCCCGAGCCTGTTCCTGATCCCGTACCAGCATGACAGTAGCAATACCTTTTCCTGCCACAAGATTGGCAAGGGCCGTACCCCAGCTTCCTCCTCCAACAACGGCTACTTGCATGAAACCTCCTGAATGATTCACAAAAACGGAGCATGTTTTACTCTAAAATACTTTTCTTATTGCGGATCAGGAGGGTGGGGGGTCTGGGGGGAGGGAACCTCAAGGGGATCATCCCCTTGGGGTTCCCTCCCCCCACAGCTCTTCCACTCAGCATCCCCTGGGGGTTCCCTCCCCCCCGCTCTGCGGCTCATCTCCCCTTATTTCACTCCCTCGCCTTCTACATCGCCAGCCCACGCAGCAAGCGCTGTTGCACCTCATCTCTACCTAGCAGCGCGGCAACGTCAGCCAAATCCGGCCCACCCGTTGAGCCAAGCAGGGCTACGCGCAAGGCGGGGCCGATTGCTTTAAATTTCAATCCATTGCTTTCCACATACCCGTGAATACAGTCGTGAATTGCCTCGCGGGTAAATGTTGGCACTTCGGAAAAGAGTACATGAAGGCGCTGAATATGAGTGAGAGCTTCAGGTGTAAACGCCTTTTGCGCGGCGGCGGGATCATAGACCAATGCCACTGCGGGAGTGAGCAAGGGGCGCATTTGATCTGCCATTTCCACAAGAGTGCTTACACGCGGCTGAAGCAGGGGAATGGCCCCTTCAATGAGGGATAGATTTTCACAAGGAAGCCCGGCACTCTTTATAAAGGGCAGGAGCGAGGGAAGAAGAGCCTGAGGCGTTTTTGCCCGCAAATGCTGCGCATTGACCCAAAGAAGCTTTTCCGGGTCAAAAGCGGCGGCGGCGCTGTTAAGGCTTGTTCCATCAAAGGACTGAATGAGTTCACTCTGGGTGAATATTTCCTGATCTCCGTGGCTCCAGCCAAGACGCACCAGATAGTTAATCAGGGCTTCCGGCAAGAGGCCGTCTTTTTCGTATTCAATAACAGCTTTAGCCCCGTGGCGTTTGGAAAGCTTTTGCCTATCCGGCCCAAGAATCATGGGCACATGGCCAAACACCGGTAGCGGAGAACCAAGGGCCTGATAGAGTAAAATCTGCTTGGGAGTATTATTGACATGGTCGTCGCCACGAATAACATGAGTAACCTGCATGGTTATATCATCCACAACGACAGCCAGATTATAGGTCGGTGCGCCATCTGCCCGGCGCAAAACCATATCGTCCAGCTCTGTTACGTCAAAGGCAATGTGCCCCTTTACCATGTCTTCAAAAACAACACGACCCTGAAGCGGTGCAGCAAGCCGTACCACGCGCCCTGCTCCGGGCCCAAGCTTGCGCGTGCGGCAGCGCCCGTCATATTTCGGCTTTTCTCCTTTGGCCCTGGCTTGCTCCCGCATGGCTTCCACCTCATCCGGCGTGCATTCGCACCAGTAGGCGTGGCCCGTTTCAAGAAGCCGCTCAATATATTCATTATACAGATCAAAACGATGCGTCTGATAGAGTGGATCACAGTCCGCATCCAGCCCCAGCCAGCTCATGGAGGCCAAGATAGAATCGGTATATTCCTGCTTTGACCGCTCTGTGTCTGTATCTTCAATGCGCAGAAGAAATTTTCCCTTGTTATGACGGGATAAAAGCCAACAAAAGGCCGCTGTACGCGCTCCACCAATATGTAAATGCCCTGTTGGACTAGGCGCAAAGCGAGTTACGATGGTCATGGGAAATCCTTATGGAATGTGAATTAGTTAAAAAGCATTGGAGAGCGGCCTCATTTCGTAAAAATGAGAGAACGCCAATCTATGTTGTTCCAAAACCTGGAATATGAGTCTTTTTTTCAAGCCAGTGCAGAAGGCCTGTGGCAACGGAAGTTAAGACAAGATAACAAATCCCCGCCGCAAAATAAATTTCAATATAATAAAAAGAGGTACGCGCAAGCTCTTTGGCTTGCCCGGTCAGCTCTATGTACGTGACAACATGGGCCAGGGAAGAATATTTAATAAGATAAATAATTTCATTACCACATCCCGGCAATGCTCGCCGCAGAGCCTGAGGAATAATAATGGAGACAACAAGCTGCCATGTGCTGAAGCCCAGCGCATGGGCTGCACTTATCTGCCCCTGACGGATAGAAAGCAGGGCCCCCCTGATGTATTCAGAATGATAGGCGGCACTGCAAAGAATAAAACCAACACAGGCCGCTTCATAGCCCGAAAGGGAGAGGCCATATTTGGGGAGGGCATAATAAATAAAATAAAGTTGCAACAAAAGGGGTACACCACGAAAAAGAGCAACGTAGGCGTTGGCTATGGCCCGCAGGGGGGCGGGGGCAAATACCCGTAAGGTTCCAACAACAATTCCGCCAAAAAAACCAAGCACGGCAGAAGGAATGATAAGGGCCAGACTTAGCCATATCCCCTGGTGCAAGGCCGGAAAAAGATGCGTCCAAAGGTAATCAGGACTCACTGCGGTTCCTCTGCAAGCAGTTTTGCGCAAAAATCCTGGGTACGGGTGTTAGCCCCTGGAGCAAGTAACTCCGCCGGTGCGCCGCGTTCAATGATGTGCCCTTTTTCCATAAAAAGAATTTCTGTGGCAAGGGCGCGGGCAAAATCCATCTGGTGCGTAGCCATAAGCATGGTCATGCCGCCTTTGGCAAGTTCGCGGATGACACCCAGCACCTCCCCCACCAATTCTGGATCAAGGGCAGATGTGGGCTCATCAAGCAAAATAACTTGAGGATCCATGGCCAGGGCACGGGCAATGGCAACCCGCTGCTTTTGCCCGCCCGAGAGCTCTGCCGGATACAGGGTGCCTTTACGAGAAAGCCCAACGCGCTCCAGTTCCTGCATGGCGCGCAGGTTTGCTTCCTGTGCGGATTGTTTTTTCACCTTACGCAGGGCTATGCTCACATTTTCCGCCGCTGTGAGATGATCAAAGAGGTTAAAGTCTTGAAAAATCATACCCACGCGCTGTCGCAGCAAATATAAATCCGGTTTGCTCGCAGGGTTTATGGGGGAGCCTTCAAGAATAATACGCCCCTCATCCGGTGGAATAAGGTGATTAATGCAGTGCAGGAAGGTACTCTTACCCGCACCGGACGGCCCAATGATCACCTTCATTTCACCCTTGCACACACACAGGGAGAGGTCATCAAGAATGCGCTTGCCGCCAAGACTTTTGCCGATTCCCTGGAGCTCAAGGATATACGGTGTTGCGGCGGAGGAAGAAGCAGTATTCATGGCAGGCCTTACGTCAGTGGATTTTGAAAGAAAAACATCAGGTATTATTCGCTTACGCTGCTTGGCTTCAGGTCGAAGTATAACCGGGAAGGCGCAGAGTGTGCTCAAGCAAGCGTAATAGTCGTACACCAATGAAGGTAATGATAAAATATAAAAGTGCGGCTGTTGCATAAAAAGCTGTATACTCAGCCGTACTGGAAGCAATGGCCTTGGTGCGGGCCATAAGATCAAGAATCCCCACCACAGAAACCAAGGCAGAATCTTTGAGTAAAATAGAATACTCATTAGACCAGCCGGGAATGGAAAGTCGTAAGGCCTGCGGTAAAATAATACTTGTAATGGCAGAACCCGTGCTCATACCAAGGGCCTGAGCGGCCTTCATCTGCCCGGAGGGAAGCGCGGAAATGGCTCCCCGAAAAATTTGCGACTGATACGCGGCGCTGGTTAAACCAAGCACAATGCCCGCTGCGGTGAAGGGGGTAATATCAAGGGCCAATTGAAAGGTAAGGCCAAAATAAAAAAGATACAACAAAACAAGAATGGGAACGCCACGAAAAAACCAGACATACAGCGCAACACTTCTCTGCATGGCCCGCGAGCCGTAAACCTGAGCAACAGCGAGGGGAACTCCGGCAATCAACCCAAGCAGCATTGCGACAATTACCGTTGCAGTGGTAATGAGGGCACCTTCAAAAATCCATGGCAAAGCCTCACCGACACGAAATAACAGGTCAGTGAAATACGAAACAACAGGAAAAGTGGCAAAAACGTCCATTCTATCCTTCGCCCACAGGGCATCAACGCACTACAGCCTGATCAGATTGCTCCGGGAATGGGGCCTATACCCCAGTCCCGGAAGTCATACGATTGAGCCTGTTGCAACTGTCTCTATTTCATGTTGATATACTTAGCCTTGAGCTCTTCCCAGTGGGGATCTTTCTTAAGCAGCTCGTAGCCCTTATTTATTTTTTCCAGCAGAGCCGTATCTTCCTTGCGAACGGCAACCCCAAAATCATCGGGATCTGCAAATTCGCCCACAACTTTAATAGGCTTTTTACCCTTTTTCATGGCCTCATCAGCAGGAGCAGAATCAATGGCTGCACCGTCAATGCGTCCGTTCAGCAAGTCTTCAATGGCAAGGGGAGGTGAGTCATAAAACTTTAACGTAAAGTTCCAGCCATTTTTATCAATGCCTGCTTTCAAAAGCTCCGCTTCGTTGGTTCCGCCCTGCACGCCAAGGATTTTCTTGCCTTTCAGCAGTTCTTCTTTGGTGAGCGTGCTTTTTTCCGTTATCAACAGGTATTTATGTACGCTCCAGTAAGGATTTGAAAAATTGACCCGTGCCTTGCGCTCAGGTGAAATGCTCATACCCGAACATACCATATCTATCTTTTTTGCCAGAAGGCTTGGGATAATTCCATCCCAGTCCATAGGCCGATGCTCCACAATGAAATCCATTTTTTTTGCAATCCAATCAAGAGATTCCACATCAAACCCCGTGGGCTTGCCCTTGGCATCAATAAAGGCAAAGGGAGGGTAATTGGCATCAATCCCATTTATAAAAGTGTCTTTGGCGACAGCGCCACTCACCAGAGCAAGGGAGACAATCAAAGCAACCATAAAGGATTTCAATGCCATAGAAGACCTCACAGGAGTTACAGATTAACGCAACATCAGGGTACGCTCGCCTTGAACTCGTTCGAGCGCATTCGCCAACAAACCAAATGCCTACGATAACGCCTCTTTCCCTACCAGAAGCAAAGCCCCGATGCAAGGAAGAGATGAGATAGTAATAAATTACCAGAGCAGTTTACCTATGAAATATACGATAAAGATCCCGCATGGAGTCGATCCTAGCGTAATTTTTTTTAGGCAATTAGCCAATATGATAAAGATCCAGCATGAAGTGCGATCCTACCTTAATTTTATCGCATGACGCTCGGCCCCCACATCCTGTGGGAGCACTCGCTGTCGGGCTTGGTGCTCGCCGTAAAGAACCGGCTGCGCTTCCGTCGCCCTCCGCCCAGGATAGGGCGAGAGCCGCACTTCCTGTGCGGCAAGAATCAGCTACAGCAGCGCTTTTTTATTTTCTCAAGATACTGATGTGCAACGAACTCTCTTTACGAAGATTTTTTTTTACGATACCTTACTCTTCAAGATTTCATTATATTCAGCAACATCAAGACACGTTGATAACGCAAATTACAATTATGCAACCACTCTTTTTAAGCGCAAGCCCTCGGCCAGGGGGAAACAGCGACGCGGCTATCCGACTTTTTTGCCAAGGCTATGAAGAAACAAGCGGTGAAACTGCCACGCCGCTTTTTTTACGAAACGAAAAGATATTACCCTGTGTTGCCTGCAACGCCTGCTCCGCCGCAGCTCAAGCGGGATCACTTTTTTTGCCTGCGGCTTCGGATGATTCCGGCGCGCTTCCTTCATTTGGTTGCCCCTGTACTCGCAAGGATGACAGCGCGTCTTTGCTGTACCGCCTCATGACAGCACAACCCCTCTGCCTTGTCTCACCCATTTACTTCTATCACCTACCGGCACAACTGAAGGCGCTCATAGATCGCACCCAACCCTTCTGGATGCTGGAACTCGCAAACGACAAACGGCTGGCAGCGCTCCCTCCACGCCTCTGCCATCTCATTCTCATTGCAGCACGGCACCGGGGGGAACAGCTTTTTACCGGGAGCCTACTCACGCTCAGGCAAGCCTTTAAGCCGCTTAACCTCACCCTCGCGGAACCACTTTTGCTCCGTGGCCTTGATACGGCAACGGATTTACTTGCCAACGAAAGTGCGGTGAATGCTGTGCTTGACTACGGAAGAAACGCTGCTCTTACTCGAAACATATGAATATTTCACATATTGTCGGCATAGGTAAGAAACTTGCGCGTCAAAGCGTCTTGCTCAGCGAAAGGCGCTGCCTTGCCTGCACCTTACCCTTTATGCCTCCAGCGGAAGGCAGGATTCAACAGCCAGAGGGAGTCGGCGCCTTGCTCGCCCGGTGGCTTTGCCCGACCTGCTCTACAGGTTGTGAGCGACAAAACGCCGGCTATTGCCCCCATTGTGGTGAGGCCGCAGCCTGGAGCCTTTTACCACCAAGCCCCTGCGGGCGCTGCCTTGAGACCTTACCCCCGTGGGTGAATTTCATTTTTTACGGTCGGTACGAAGGCATTTTGCGCGATTTATTGCTGCGGCTGAAATTTGCCAACGAGTGTACTCTGGGATATTTGTTAGGTATGCTTTTAGGGCAGCACCCACTGTTTGAAAACTTATCGGTAGATGCTATCATACCTATTCCGCTGCATCCCCGGCGGCTTGCCACACGCGGCTACAATCAGGCACTGGAATTGGCCCGCCCATTACTGCGCCGCCTTGCCACGCCCACAGGAAAGACAGTACCCTTACTGCTGCCGCAAGGCATTCTGAGGGTTGTGCATTCCAAACCACAGTCCGGCCTCACCCGCGCAGAACGCTTTCAGAACACCCGTCACATTTTTCAGGGGAGCTCCTCTGTCGCAGGTAAGCGCATTTTATTGGTAGATGATATTTTTACCACCGGCGCAACACTGATAACCGCAACCCATGCCCTTTTATCCGCCGGAGCAGCAGCAGTTAGCGTTGCCGTTATGGCAAGGACATCAGAAAGACGGCTTCGTTCCTGACAATGCAAGCCTGCGTGTCTAGAAAAAAATCCCTGTACGAAGTTTGTGAAAAACAGTACACAGATGAGCAGGATACCTCTGCGTCATTCAAAAACAACGAATAGACACGCCTTGCGGGTATGGCAAAAACACACCTGAATGTGAATGCGCTTGCGCACATTGTCCACAGATAAGGCCGCCTTTTACAATCATGCAACAGTTTTCCAGGATTATTATATGGGTATGCGAATAGCGGTGCTGGCCTCCGGCAGGGGCTCAAATGTAGCGGTACTTTTGCGAAATATTACGGAAGGGCACCTTTCTGCGCGTATCTGCCTAGTACTTTCCAACAACCCAACCGCAGCAGTCTTGGAGCTGGCACAAAAAGCGGGAGTGCCTGTTTGGGCACAAAACCATAAAGATTACGCCCACCGTGAAGAATTTGACCAGGCGATGCTTCAGGCCATTGCAGACGTAGGGGGAGTGGATGCCATTGTCCTTGCAGGCTACATGCGAATCTTGTCCCCCCTATTTATCCAGGCCTTTGCAGGGCGAATTGTGAACGTACACCCGGCGCTGCTGCCGTCGTTTCCGGGTGCTCACGGCGTCCGCGACGCCTTAATGCAAGGAGCAAAAATAACGGGCTGCACAGTGCATTTTGTTGATGAAAAAGTAGATCACGGCCCCACCATTATTCAAGCGGCAGTGCCAATACTGCGGGATGACACGGAAGCAAGTCTCCATGCACGCATTCAGGCAATGGAACACCGCATTTTTCCACAGGCTGTGCAGTGGCTTGCGCAAGGCAGACTGCACATTGACGGCACACGAGTACACCTTCTGCCGCTACCCGAGTCTATGAAGCAAACGCAGAGCACTCCTCATGATCCAGATGTTGTGCCGCAGTGCCTGGCTTTTCCTGCTCTAGAGTTTTAGATAGTGTCGTCAAATAGGTTCTTTTGCCCTCTGCCAGCGTCAGAAAAACTTTTTATTCCGGTCGAGTACCAAAGAGTACACTCCCTTCATAAAAAATGCTTCTTCCTTGGCAGAGAATAAAATATCTGCATTTGACGACCCTACCTAAGGACATTCACGCTACCTCAAACTATATCGCAACAATTTCGCTTAAAGGAGTTTCACCCATGATTACCGTTGGAGAAGGCTTCCCGGATTTTTCCTTGCCCGATCAGGAAGGCAAGGAACACACCCTTGTGGAATTTCGTGAGCGCTGGCTCGTACTATTCTGTTATCCCAAGGATAACACCCCGAATTGAAAGACTGAAGCGGCAAGGTTTGCCGCCCTGCATGGGGACTTTACAGCCGTAGGTATAGCGGTGTGCGGAATAAGTGCGGATTCTATTGAGAGCCATGCTCGCTTTGCTACAAAATTAAATTTGCCCTACCCTCTTTTGAGTGATGAGGAGCATGTATTTTTGGAAAAAATAGGTGTTTGGCAACAGAAAAAAATGCTGGGAGTTCCGTATATGGGGATTATGCGCTCAACCTTTGCCATTGACCCACAAGGCATTGTTCGGCTTGCCTGGGAGAAGGTAAGCGTGGACGGACATGCGGATGCAGTGCTTGCAGCGGTCAAGGGAGCCATGTAATTTTTGTAAGCTGCCCCCATGCCTTGCTAATAAATAACTTCCTTTAAATAAGCTGCCCTTCTCCTGATTTTGTCGTATTTTTGATAGATTTTTCCATCATCTCTGGATAAGGTCACCTAGCTTGTTAGAAAAGTCCCAAGTCTGACTGTCATGCATGTTCTCGCATGATGTCTCTGTTGTTCACCATCTTTCATTATTTCACTGTAACCGGTTGAAGGAGGAAGATATGGCCGTCAATGCAACCATGCCCGTGGTACGCCCACGTCGTGATGCGGTTCTTGATTGGTTCCAGATGCTCTCTGGTGCTGCGCTTGTGCTTTTTATGTGGTCTCACATGCTGTTGGTCTCATCAGTAGTTATCAGCCCCAAGGTAATGGATGCCATTGCCCATTTTTTTGAAGCAACATACATGGCGCAAATCGGTGGGCCACTTATTTTCATTGCCTTTCTCGGGCACTTTGTTCTTGCCGCACGTAAAATACCCTTTACCGCTCCTGGGCAGGAAACCATTTGGGCGCATGCCAAAATGCTGCAACACCGGGACACCTGGCTTTGGATTGTGCAAGCTGTAACTGCCATGATCATCCTTATTATGGGTAGCATTCACATGTGGGTGGTATTAAACGACCTGCCCATAAGCGCGCAAAAGTCTTCCATGCGTGTTGCCTCCGGCGGCTGGCTTGTTTTCTACCTTTTGCTCTTGCCCCTCATTGAGCTGCACGTCAGCATCGGCGCTTACCGCATTGGCGTTAAGTGGGGCTTCATCACAACGGAAAACCGGCTCAAGGCAAAAAAGCTGGAACTGTACGTTTTTGCGGCCTTTGTCATCGTCGGGCTCATCACGCTGTGGGTCATGTCAAGCCTTGGCAGCGCTTATTTAGCAACATCGGCTGTCGCTCCTGTAGCACCGTAAGAGGATACCATTATGCAAACATATTATTCTGACCTCCTCGTCATCGGCGCTGGCCTTTCTGGAGAGCGGGCTGCTGTTGAATCCGCAGCAAAAGGCTTTTCCGTCACCTGCCTTTCCCTTGTTCCAGCCCGGCGCTCCCACTCTTCCGCCGCCCAAGGGGGCATGCAGGCTGCCCTGGGTAACTGTGCCATGGGCGAAGGTGACAACGTAGATGTTCACTTTGCAGACACCGTTAAGGGTTCCGACTGGGGCGCCGACCAGGAAGTGGCTCGCCTTTTTGCGGATGCAGCGCCCATCGAAATGCGCCGCCTGGCAAGCTGGGGAGTACCCTGGAACCGCGTTGTAGCAGGTAAGGATACCTACTTTAAAGGTGGCGAACTCTTTGAAAAAGAAGAGAAAAAGGAAAAAGAAGGCCTTATCACCGCCAGAGCCTTCGGTGGTACAGCCAAGTGGCGTACCTGCTATACATCCGACGGCACCGGGCACGCGGTTATGTGCACAATGGACAACCGGTGTGCGCAGCTTGGCATCAATGTTCTTGATCGTAAGGATGCCATAGCTCTTATCCATGATGGCGAGCGCTGTACCGGCGCTATTGTGCGCTGCCTGCGCACAGGTGCTCTGGAGATCTTCCAGGCCAAGGCTACCGTTATCGCCACAGGCGGCTTCGGACGCATTTACAAGGCCACAACCAATGCTATCATTTGCGATGGCGCAGGCCACATTATTGCCATGGACACAGGCATTGTTCCCATTGGCAATCCTGAAGCCATTCAGTTTCACCCAACAGGCATTGTCCCCACAGACATCCTCGTTACCGAAGGATGCCGTGGCGATGGCGGAACACTGCTGGATGTGGATGAAAAACGTTTCATGCAGATTTACGAGCCGGAAAAAGCAGAGCTTGCCTCGCGGGACGTTGTTTCTCGCAGAATGATGGAGCACATGCGTACCGGCAAAGGGGTGAAGAGCGCTTACGGCGAGCACCTGTGGCTGGATATTCGCCACCTTGGCGACAAGCACATTTCCACAAAACTGCGTGAAGTGGATGAAATCTGCAAGTACTTCCTGGGTATTGATGCGCGTACTCAACTTATTGCGGTGCGCCCAACGCAGCACTATACCATGGCGGGCGTTCGCACCAATAAAGATGGTGCGGCATACGGGCTGAAAGGCCTTTTCTCCGTGGGCGAGGCTTCCTGCTGGGACATGCACGGCTTTAACCGCTTGGGTGGTAACTCCCTTGCGGAAACTGTTGTGGCTGGCGGCATTGTGGGCGCAAAGATTGCGGAATTCCTTGAAGGATACGAAACGACATTCAGCACTGCGGCTATTCGTGATGCCGTGGCCTTCCAGCAAGCACGCCTTGCAGCTCTGATCAGCGGAAAAAATGGCCGGGAAAATGTCTACCGGGTGCGGGAAGAACTGCAAGAGACACTGAACGACAAGTGCTTTGTTTTCCGTAACGAAAAAGACCTCACAAGCTGCATTACCAGCCTGCAAGCCCTTCTGGAAAGAGCGCGCAAGGTTGGCCTGCAATCCGGCGGTAAGGGCGCAAGCCCTGAGCTTTCCGCTGCCATTCGCATTGAAGGACAAGTAAAACTTGGCCTGATGATTGCCAAGGCAGCCCTTGAGCGGCGCGAATCACGCGGCAGTCATAACCGGGAAGATTACCCTGACCGCAACGATAAAGACTGGCTTACCCGCACTCTTGCTTACTGGAAAGAGGGGCAATCCATGCCGGAGCTCAAATACGAAGATGCGAGTATGGTGTTTGAGATTCCCCCAGGACAGCGCGGTTATGGCGGCGGCACCATCATTCCCGCAGACCAGTCCATGGTTGATGCCAGAACCATCAAGAAAAACCAGTAGCGGAAAAGGAGTGTAACTACTATGGGAAGAAAACTTGAGTTCCAGATATTCCGCTACAATCCGGAAGATTCTCTCTCCAAGCCACACATGCAGTCGTTTTTCATTGAAGAAACGCCCAACATGACTCTTTTTATCGTGCTGAACCGCTTGCGTGAAGAGCAAGATACCAGTCTGATGTTCGACTTTTGCTGCCGCGCCGGCATCTGCGGTTCGTGCGCCATGGTTATTAACGGACGACCAGGCCTTGCCTGTCAAACGCAGATTAAGACTCTGCCGGATGTTATTTCCCTGCACCCCCTGCCCATCTTCAAGCTTATTGGTGATCTTTCCGTGGATACCGGAATTTGGTTCCGTGAAATGTACCAAAAAACCGAATCCTGGATTCATACCTCCAAGGAATTTGACCCAACCAAAGAAGAAGAGCGCATGGACGACGCCGTAGCAGAAGAAATCTATGAGCTTGAGCGTTGCCTTGAATGTGGCTGCTGCATCGCAGCATGCGGCACAGCACGTATGCGCCCGGACTTTATGGGAGCGGCAGCCTTAAACCGCGTAGCCCGTTTTGTCATCGACCCGCGTGATGAGCGTTCAGAAAAAGATTACTTTGATATCATCGGTACCGACAGCGGTATCTTTGGCTGTATGGGTTTACTAGCCTGCGAAGACGTGTGCCCAAAGAATCTGCCCCTGCAAAACCAGTTGGGTTTTCTGCGGCGCAAGATGGGTATCTCAGGCCTGAAACAGATCTTTAAAAGAGGATAACCATGCGCACACTCCATTCCGATGTTATTGTGGATGCAGTGGCAAAAATGTGTGTACACGCCAACAGGTATTTACCTATGGATGTACAAAAGCGTTTTGCCGACTGTGCGGCCGGTGAAAAAAATCCGGCTGCTGTGGAAGTTTTTCGGCAATTGAAAGAAAACTATGAGCTAGCGGCAGAATCTGGCCTGCCCCTTTGCCAAGATACCGGCCTTGCCGTCTTTTTTGCGGAAGTGGGGCAAGACCTGCATGTTACCGGACTCAATTTGCGCGAGGCCATTAATGAAGGCGTGCGTAAAGGCTACCTTGAAGGTAAGTTGCGTAAATCTGCCTGCGATCCTTTTACCCGAGCCAACACAGGGGACAACACCCCTGCCATTGTTCACTTTGACATTGTACCGGGTGATAAGCTGAAGCTCTCATTCATGGCCAAGGGCGGCGGCAGCGAAAACATGTCCCGCGTGACCATGCTGGCTCCGGCCCAAGGCTGGGAAGGCGTGAAAAAGTTTGTCGTTGAGCGTGTGGCAGAAGCAGGCCCCAACCCCTGCCCTCCCACCATTGTCGGCATTGGCATTGGGGGAACCTTTGATTACGCTCCCATTCTCGCCAAAAAGGCCCTGTTGCGTAAACTTGGCGACACCAACCCAGATGAAAAACTTGCTGCTATGGAAAAAGAATTGCTCACCCTTCTCAACAAGCTGGGTGTCGGCCCCATGGGGCTTGGCGGCAATACAACATCATTAGATGTCAAGATTGCCGTCTCCCCTTGCCACCTTGCCAGCCTTCCGTTGGCAGTGAACATTCAGTGCCACTCGGCGCGGCATGAGGAGGTACTGCTGTAATGGCTGAATATCATATAAACGCTCCCCTCTCAGATGAAGATGCCCGTAAATTACGCACTGGCGACGTTGTGTTTCTTTCTGGCACCATCTATACAGCGCGGGACGCAGCTCACAAGCGGCTCATGACCCTTTTGGATGAAGGCAAGCCTTTACCCTTTGAAATCAAAGGCTCCGTCATTTATTATGTGGGGCCGTCCCCCGCCCCGGAAGGCCGCCCCATCGGTTCTGCCGGGCCAACAACAAGTTACCGCATGGATAGTTACGCCCCCCGCCTGCACAGCCTTGGAGCAAAGGCAAGCATTGGTAAAGGCAAGCGGAACGATGCTGTGCGGCAATCCCTAAAAGATAACGGCGCAGTCTACTTTGGCGCCACCGGCGGGGCAGGCGCACTTCTTTCCATGCGTATCACCGAAGCCAAGGTAATTGCTTTTGAAGACCTTGGGCCAGAGGCAATTCGTGCCCTTACAGTGAAGGACTTCCCCCTCCTGGTCATCAACGACTCGGTAGGTGGGGATCTGTACGTCAAGCCGGATCTGAAAGCCGCAGGTATTGAATAAGTAAGAAAGTGTGGTAATTGTTTCTTGGGGAAGCCGAGCTTCCCCAAGTCCCCTCAGCAAAGAAGGGGAATTCCCCTTTGCAAGAACCAATTATTTAAGGGTTATGCAAACTTATGTGTCTGGAAAAAAGTCTCTGTCCTGTTCATTGCGCAGAGCACTCTAAACACATAATGTGAGTATAGTAAAAAAGATGCAATCCGGCACAGTTTCTAGAAACTAACCATAGGAGTCTATCATGGCATTGTTCACTCCCCAAGAAGCTCTTGATTACCATTCAAATGTGCGCCCCGGTAAAGTTGAAGTTGTCCCGGTAAAGCCGTGCCGTAACCAGAAAGATCTCTCTATGGCTTACAGCCCCGGTGTTGCAGAAGCCTGCAAAGCCATTCATAAAGATCCTGAGCTTTCCTACAAATATACTGGTCGTGGCAACCTTGTGGCTGTCGTTTCCAACGGAACAGCAGTGCTTGGCCTCGGCAATATCGGCCCCGAAGCAGGCAAGCCGGTTATGGAAGGCAAAGGCGTGCTGTTCAAAGTGTTTGCAGATGTTGATTGCTACGACATCAACTTGAGAGCCACTGATCCCGACCAGATTTGCGAAATAGTCAAGGCTCTTGAGCCAACCTTCGGAGGCATTAACCTTGAAGACATCAAGGCTCCCGAGTGCTTCTATATTGAAGATCGTTTAAAAAGAGAAATGAACATTCCTGTGTTTCATGACGATCAGCATGGAACAGCCATTATTTCCGGTGCAGGCCTTATTAACGCTCTGGAAATTTCTGGAAAAAAAATTGAAGACATTCGCATCGTTGTCAGCGGAGCAGGTGCGGCGGCTGTTGCCTGTTCGCGTTTTTACCAGCTCATGGGTGCAGACCCGGCCAAAATAGCTATGTTTGATTCTAAGGGCCACATTCACACTGGCCGTACAGGACTGAACAAGGAAAAGCAGGAATTTGCAAACAAAAAAGCCTTTGCGGACATCGGCGAAGCTCTGAAAGGTGCAGATGTGTTCCTCGGCCTTTCAACAGCAGATTTGCTCACCAAAGATATGGTCAAGGGCATGGCGAAGAATCCTGTGCTCTATGCCTGCGCCAACCCCAACCCTGAAATTCCTTATCCCGATGCCAAAGAAGCCCGCCCGGACGCCATTATGGGTACAGGCCGTTCCGACTTCCCCAACCAGATTAACAACGTCTCTGGCTTCCCCTACATTTTCCGTGGGGCCCTCGACGTGCGAGCAACCGTCATCAACGAAGAAATGAAGCTTGCAGCCGCCAAAGCCATTGCCGCCCTCGCCAAAGAACCCGTGCCCGATTATGTATGCGAAGCATACGGCGTAAAGGGCTTTACCTACGGTCTTGAATACGTAATACCAAAACCGCTTGACCTTCGCCTCATGGGTGCCGTGGCCGGTGCCGTGGCCGAAACCGCCATGCAAACAGGCGTCGCCAAACAAAAAGTCGATATGGCTACCTACCGCGCAGATCTGGCCAAACGCCTTGAAGCTTCCCGTGCGCGTATGGAAACCCTCGTAAGCGCTTACGGCTGGTAAAAACTACATCTCCCTGAAGTGAAACACTGGGGGAGGAAACCCCAAGGGATTGAATCCCTTGAGTTTCCCTCCCCCAGACCCCCACCCTCCTGATCCGCAATATGTATAGCGACCCGATAGAGTTCGCTGCACAATACAGCAAATTCAGTTTAGTCTTCCCTTAAAAAGTCTTCCGAAGGCTCTTAAGAGCTAAATGCCAAGAGAAGACATAATTTTTATCGAATGATTTCAAAGCAGAAGCTGCTTTGAAATAAAGGCACGCTGCGCT
>JAVBJS010000131.1:0-13291 GCA_031546885.1 Desulfovibrio sp. | reverse complement strand
GGCACGGGCAAAGAAATGGTAGCCAAAGCCATTCACGCCAACAGTTTATACAAAAATGGCCCCTTCGTAGCTGTGAACTGTGCGGCCTTAACGGAAACGCTTTTGGAATCAGAGCTTTTTGGGCATGAAAAAGGGGCATTTACAGGGGCAGAGCGAAGGAGGGAGGGACTTTTTGCCCAGGCCCACAAGGGAACCATTTTTCTCGATGAAATAGGCGAAGTTTCACCCCTTATGCAGGCCAAGCTGCTGCGAGTGATTCAAGAGCGAGAATTTCAGCGTGTGGGCGGCGAGCAAAGCATCAAGGTAGATGTACGCATTGTAGCTGCCACTAATAAGGTATTGGCAGACGAGGTTGCCGCAGGCCGCTTTCGGCAGGACTTTTATTTCCGCCTCAATGTTGTCTCACTAGAAGTTCCAGCCCTGCGTAGCCGTATGGAAGACCTTCCCCTTCTGGCAATGCATTTTCTTAAGCAGTTCTCCGCAGCAAACAATAAGGAAGTGAAAGGGTTTACTCCAGGTGCCATGAACAGACTACTCAAGCATTCCTGGCCAGGAAATGTGCGGGAGTTGGAAAATGCTGTGGAACGCGCCGTTGTTCTTCTGATAGGTGACTATATTGGTGAAAATGAATTGCCCCCCTCCCTGGCCGGGGATGGGCAAGAAAAAAAAGCAACTCCCTCCCTTGCTGGGTTAAGCCTGGAAGAAGCGGAGCGCAGAATTATTCATGAAACCCTGGAAGCCTGCGAGGGCAATAAAAGCGAGGCAGCGCGCCGCCTTGGCATAACCCGAAAAACCTTGCAGGTAAAATTAGGAAAAGCGTAATGACGAAACCTCTGCTGCCTTTTCCATCCACCTGCATTTACGCGACTTTTGAACAGCGTGTGAAGCGTTTCAGCGTAGAATGTCGCGTAGGGGAGGCTACGGTGTGGGCACACACCAACAACTCCGGCAGTATGCTGGGATTATTGCGCAAAGGTGCGCCGTTACTGCTTTCTCCAGCTAAGAACGCTGATCGTAAACTTCCCTATACGCTGGAGCTCATGGGGCTTGGCTCATATTCTTCTGGCGATTCCAGCAAGTTTCCGGTAAACCCTCTCTCTATCAGTTCTGCATCATGGGTCGGTGTTAATACGCTTACCCCAAACAGGCTATTACGAGCGGCATTCACAGCAGGGCGTTTACCCTGGGCCAAGGGCTATACGCATATGCAACCGGAAGCCCAGCGTGGGCAAAGCCGCTTGGACGCCCTATTTACCGGCAAGGGCCTCCCCCCTTTGTGGGTAGAATGCAAAAATGTGACTATGGTTGAAGACGGTATAGCGGCTTTTCCCGATGCCGTTACCGAACGTGGGCAAAAACACGTCCGTGAAATGATTGATATTGTGCAAACCGGAGAAAAAGCCGCCTTTTTTTATTGCATTCAACGCTCAGATGCGCAATGCTTTGCACCGGCGGACTACATTGATATGACCTATACCCGGCTGTTTTATGAAGGCTGTGCGGCAGGTGTCGGCGTTTATGCCCACCATGTGCCCGTTTCGCCTGCCGGTATTGACCTCGGCAGCCTTTTACCTGTTGTGCCGGAAAACCTGTAGCCCTTGCAGCGCTAAATATGCATGGCAACGGGATGCAGTTGATACTTTTTTAAATATATCATCTTATTACCTTCAAAAAATATGAGTTCTTTGCAATGACAAATTCGACTGCCTTTATTTGTGGCTGGGTTGCCCTCATGGGCCCCCCAAATGCCGGAAAATCCACCCTGCTGAATACCTGTATTGGGCAGAAAGTGGCTATTGTTTCACCACGTCCGCAAACCACACGCAACCAGATTACCGGTATTCTTTCCAGCAAAGATGCTCAGGTCATTTTTATGGATACACCCGGCATTCACCAGTTGCGGGGAAAAATGAATCGCCTTTTGGTGCAATCTGCCTGGCAAGCTATGGAAAATGCCGATGTGCTCGGCATCATGATTGATGCCGACATGTACGCCAAGCACCCTGAGTATCTGGAAAAAGATATATTGCCACTGGTGGATCCCATTGCCGCGGAAACCCGCCCTGTCTTTGTCATAGCAAACAAGATAGATCTATTGGGTGATAAATCCTTGCTGCTTCCTTTACTGCAAACCATACATGGCCACTGGCCCAAGGCGGAAATTTTTCCTGTTTCTGCTCTGACCGGCGCGGGGGTTCCAGAACTGCTTGTTGCCATTAAGAAAGCCTTGCCGGAAGGGGAGGCCCAGTTCCCGGAAGATCAGCTCTCCACCTTGCCCATGCGCTTTATGGCTGCGGAAATCGTGCGGGAGAAGCTCTTTATATCCTTACGGCAAGAACTCCCATACTCAACCGCCGTTGACATTGAAGCCTGGGTTGAAGATCCGCAAACCGGTCACGTAACGATAAATGCCATTATCTATGTAGGCCGGGCCAGCCATAAATCTATGGTTATAGGTCATGCCGGGCAAAATTTAAAAAGCGTGGGCCAAGCCGCACGAAAAGAGATTAAAGCCCTTCTGGAGCGCAATGTACGCCTTGAGCTCTGGGTGAAGGTGCGTGAAAATTGGGTAGATGATGTTTCCTTCCTGCATACCCTTGGCCTTGGCGTTCAGACAGAATCATGCATGACACCGTAACTTCCCGCTTTGACGAGGTATGTGGCAGGCTTGCCGATGCTGTGGCACGAGCGGAAAGAAGCGCAGGCACCGTGCGGCTGGTGGCTGTTTCCAAATGGCATGGGGCAGACAGCGTTGCCAGACTTGCCGACTATTGGGCTGCATACAGCGCTGAAAAAGAACAACCGCGCATTCTTAACGGCCCTATTTTCGGTGAAAGCTATGTCCAGGAGGCACTTTGCAAGATCCCGGAAGTACTGGACAAGCTTAAATCTTCGAAGGCATCTTTCCAGCATTCCGGGGCTGGTACTCCCGATTGGCACTTTATCGGGCATCTCCAGAGCCGGAAGGCAAAAGAAGCTATCGGTAATTTTTCCTTGATTCATTCGGTAGATTCTATAAAATTGGTTCACACCCTGCAGAAAGCGTGGGAAGGATATACCGCGCTTAGCAGCGCCAAAAAGCCACAGGAAGTTCTTATTCAAGTAAATATTGGGCGCGAGCCGCAAAAATCAGGAGTTTTGCCGGAAGCGCTGGAGGCACTCCTGCTCGCAGCGGCGGACTCCACCGGCTTACTGGTATCGGGCCTCATGTGCCTGCCTCCCGTTGTGGAAACCACTGATGCGGCGCGAGCCCACTTTGCAGCACTCAGGCAACTGCGGGATACTATGCAATCTCGCACCGGCCTCGCTCTGCCGGAGCTGTCCATGGGAATGTCGTACGATTTTGTGGAAGCAGTGCTGGAAGGCGCAACCTTTGTACGCATTGGGACAGATATCTTTGGCCCGCGTGAGTATTAGTGTAAATTTTTATGAGCATACCGGGGAGGTAACCCCAAGGGAATGGCTTCCTGAAGGTTCCCTCCCTCCTGAGCCGCAGCTCGCATAGCGCAAGAGATGTTAACAGATTATTGCAGATGAAAATTGAAGCATAGGCTTGCAGCACTGAAATACGCGGGGTACTCACCCAGCTCATAGCGCAGGGAGCAGCATGGATATTGGAACTCTTTTAGGGATCTTGTGTTCCTCGGTACTTATCTGGATAGCCCTGCAAATGGGCGGTAGCGTCACTATGTTTATTGACGCGCCATCCATGTTCATTGTGCTTGGCGGCACACTTGGCGCGATCCTCATTCACTACCCCATCCCGACGCTGCTGCGTGTTGGCGGCATTATTCGCAAGACAGTTGTTGGCAGCACCCACTCCGTCCACCTCATTATTGATGAATTTATTGATTATGCAGGCAGGGCCCGGCGGGAAGGAATTCTATCCCTTGAGCCTATCATCCCCTCCATTAGTGACCCCTTTGTGCGCAAGGGCCTTCAGCTTGCCGTGGATGGGCTGGAACCGGAGGCCATTAAAGAAATTCTGGAAGTGGAAATAATCAACACAGAAAGCCGGCATGAAGTAGGCATGGAGATGCTGAGCGCCCTTGCTACGTATGCCCCGGCCCTGGGCTTAATCGGTACAGTTATCGGCCTTGTGCAGATGTTGAATAAAATGAGTGATCCCGCCACCATTGGCCCTTCTATGGCCATTGCCCTTAATACTACTTTTTATGGCGCTATTCTTGCCAACCTCGTTTTTTTACCCATTATGGGAAAGCTCAAGTACCGTTCACGCGAAGAAATACGCATTATGGAGCTGCAACTTGAAGGCATTTTAAGCCTGTCGCGAGGTGAGAACCCTCGCATTATTCTGGAAAAGCTGAGCAGCTTCCAGGCTCCAAAAGACCGTAAACCTCCAGAATTATGAGGCCGAGAAAACAACTTCCGCCCGCCAAGGGGCTTGTCTGGCTAATCACTTACTCTGACCTTATGACCTTACTCATGACCTTTTTCGTGCTGCTTACCAGTATGTCGGTCATTGATGAGCGCAGCAAGCGCGCCGTTGCCAGTTCTGTTGCCAGCAAGTTTGGATCTGCCAGCACCATAAATAATCCTTTGGCACCGGCGCAGCCTGCTGAGCTTATTGAACCGGGCCCCATGGAAAATGAGAATATTGAAGATCTGGAACCTCTCAAAGACATGCTTTTTGAAGATGCATCCAAGGATTTGCAATTTCAGGAAAATCGCTACGTTCAAATTTTTTCCATTAGTGATGAGGTACTTTTTGCAAGTGGTGGTACAGAACTTGGCCCAAAGGGAAAAGAGCTTTTAGGTCGCCTTTTGCCGTATCTGCAACGGATTGAGTACCCCCTCCTGGTGGCTGGGCATACGGCGAACCGCCGCGATGAAGAAGGTAAAGACTATACCATAGCTCTGGATAAGGCAAAAGCAGATGCAACGTGGATGCTCTCATACCGACGCGCCATTGCCGTGTACCGCTTTCTGACCGAACACGGAATAGAGGCAAAACGACTTTCTCTGGAGGCGTTTGGACAATATCACCCGCGTTTTTCGGAAAATACACCGGAGGGGAGAAAAAAAAATCGCCGAGTTGACCTCGTTTTAGATAAACGTAATAAATCCTTGGTAGAAAGTGTGGAAAAACTTCGAGAAAGAGATTCCGGCATTCCCCAGGAACATCTTTTTAAAGGCTTTAAATTTGAACTGGATATGCCCGGCACGACATCCCGTGGACAACAGCCGGCAGAAAGGACTCCATGATACGCACGCGGAGAAAGCAAGCGCCTTCCGCGCAACCGGCAACCTGGCTGATTTCTTATTCTGACCTGGTAACCTTACTGCTTTCGTTTTTTGTTTTACTCTTGAGTATGAGCGTAATGGATGTTATTGTCCTCACCCGCATCAGCTCTTTTGCCAACGGGCCTTCACCAATGGTTACTTCTCCCGGAGGCAAGCTTGCTTCACGAATTCGTGTTGTAGCGGAGATGCTTCGGGATCCGGAAACTGTTTTTGCCAAGCAGGAGCGGATAAAAGACTTACTTTTTCCAGATGAGCTTTTGCCCGCGGAAATGGCGGGGGGCGATGTAAAGGAAAATTTACAGATTTTACAGCATCCTGAGGGGGTTGTCATAGTTTTGACGGGAAATCTGCTTTTTGAAGAAGGCTCCTCTACCCTCGATAGCCCAGGGAAAGCGTTGCTTGATGCGCTAACTCCTGTTATTCAGAGTGTCAACGCGGACGTAAACATAAGCGGCTATGCCGATGAGACCAGCGCCAGCCAGCACGAGGCAGATGAGATTTCTGTTTTGCGGGCCATTGCTGTATTGGAGCGTTTTTTGCAAAGCAGCATTGGGCCAGAGCGTTTTTCTGTGAGCGGGTATGGCCATGACAAGCCTTTATATCCCGGTGCACAGGGAAGCGAGCGCGTAAAAAACCGCCGCGTGGAAATCTTGCTCAAGACAGCAAAGGGACTGGCAAAGTATATATAAAAAATTTGTTGGCAGGCCTCAGAAGAGGGTGGCATGTTTCTCTTTTGTCTCCCAGACAAGCCCGAACTGCGTTTTTTTGAGTATTTTTTTACTGATTGCTTTGTTTTATATAATAATTGGTACAATCTGCAAAATACAAGGTAAGGAATACATATGGCAGAGGCCATTGACGGGGCTACTCCTCCCAAAAAGAAAAATGGTAAACTGAAGTGGATGATCCTCTTGTTCATCTTGCTTCTGCTTGGCGTTGGCGGGGCGGGAGCATGGCATTTTTACCTTGCGGAGATGTGGCATGTTTTCCGAGCAGGCCAGCAGAGCAGCCAGCCAAAGGCTCTCTCTGCGCCAAAGCCAGGTGAAATCACCGCTGCGACAGGGGTTGTCCCTCTGCCAGCCTTTACGGTAAATCTTTCCGACCCACTTGGTCGCAGATTTATTAAAATTTACCTTTCCGTTGAAGTAAAGAGCCCTACAGTTGTTACCGAAGTGCAGCATCAGGAAGCCCGTATCCGCGACAGCATTATCTTGCTCTTGTCAAGCAAGTCATATGCCGATATAGCCACCATTGAGAATAAGATGATCTTGAAAAATGAGATAGCGGAGAGGCTGAATCTGATTTTGGGCGGCCCCAAAATTACCCAGGTCTTTATAACAGATATGGTCATACAATAATATGTACCCATCTGCGATGATTTCAGAATTCCAGTAATTACGATAATAGGACATGCCATGACACCTGATGACGTTGATCAAGATGCCCTTGCCGCACAATGGGCTGCTGCCATGGGGGCAGACGAGGAAGAAGGCGGCGAAGGAGGAGGCGATAATGACAAGCTTGCAGCAGAATGGGCTGCGGCTCTGGCCTCTGACGAACAGGCCTCTGTAAAAAAAGAAAAAGAGCAGGCCTCACTCAGCGCGCAGGCCAAGCCCGCTCCTTTCAAAGACATGACGGAAGAAGCCAAGACCCCACGCCAGGAATCGCGCCGGGAGCTGGACTTCATTCTGGATATTCCCCTTGACGTTTCTGCAGAGCTTGGCCGTACCCGGCTGCTGGTGAATGAAATGCTTCAGCTTGGGCAGGGGTCTGTCATAGAATTAAACAAACTTGCCGGCGAGCCTTTGGAAGTTTACGTGAACGGAAAATTGGTAGCTCGAGGCGAAGCTGTTGTTATCAACGAAAAGTTTGGTATTCGCCTTACAGATATTATCAGCCCCATTGAACGGGTAAAACAACTGGGATAGTACGCATGAATGCAACTACGCCTCTTGGCCTTTCTGTTCCCACTTCCCTTGGGGAGGCCACACAAAATACCATTTCCCTTGCTGCCGTCGGCGCGGTAAACGCAACGGCCCCGGTAAGTGCGCGGCAGTCCCTCACTTCAGAACTCATGAATAATATTCAGCAATACGCCCCTTCCTGGAGCAACTACTTTGAAGCCATTGCTATTTTTTGCTTCTTGCTGGCACTGCTTTGGCTCTTTGTTTGGCTTTTACGGAAACGAAGTGATGTGCGCAGCCGGCAGGGTGTTGGTCTCTACCTGGAAAGCCGCTTGGCCCTTGGCCCTAAAAAATGGCTGGTTGTCGCCCGCTTTATGGACAAACAGATCCTTCTTGGCGTTACTGATGAACGTATTTCTTTACTTTCAGAACAAGCCTGCCCCCCAAGCCCTTCCTTTGCCAATGAGCTTGGCAAGGCAGTGAAAAACCAGCCGGCTCCCGCTGCACCAACCGCTCCGCGCCCAGCAGCCCAAGCAGCTCCCAGGCCAGCGGGCCAAGCCGCTCCCGCTCAAAGTGCGCCGCGTCTTACGTTAGCGGAAACACCATCAAAAGTTACATACCATCCCTCCTTTACTGACATAGAATTGCCTAAAAATTAACCATGCCCTTTAATCTCCTGACAGGTAGGGGCGCAGTGCAGCCCATAAATATAGATAATACCCGGCAAGGCCTCCCCGCCTTGCACACCCCTTCACCCAGCGCACCCCGCTGGGTACGTTGGGTTTGTCTTTTTTGCGCAGCGGTTGGGGTGCTTGCTATGGGTGCCACTCTGGCGGGAGCCGCAGAAACCCTTGGCCTGCCCTCCTTTCAAATGAGCATGACCTCAGGCCAGACTGAACCAGAAAAAGTTTCCCTCAGTCTTGAAATTCTTTTTCTGCTCACGGTTCTTTCTCTCGCTCCCGCCATTATCCTCACAGTAACAAGTTTTACCCGCATTATCGTCGTCATGCACTTCATCAGGCAAGCCCTTGGGGTGCAGCAGCTCCCCCCTAACCAGGTGCTGGTGAGCCTTGCCATCTTCATGACTGTTGCCATTATGTTTCCCGTAGGTAAACAGATCAACGATGACGCCTTGCAGCCATATCTTGAGGAACGCCTTGGCTTTGAGGAGGCCCTCAAGAAAGCGGAAGCCCCCCTGCGTACCTTTATGTTTAAGCACACTCGCGAAAAAGACTTATCTATCTTTTATACCATCAGCAAACTGGACAGGCCGGGTACAAAAGAAGACGTTCATACCATTGCACTCGCGGCTGCATTTATTATCAGCGAGCTAAAAACAGGGTTTATTATTGGCTTTCTCATCTATATCCCCTTTTTGATCCTCGACATGGTGGTTTCAAGCGTACTCCTTGCCATGGGGATGATGATGCTTCCGCCCATGATGGTATCCATGCCCTTCAAGCTTTTGCTTTTTGTTATGGTAGATGGCTGGAATCTACTTGTAGGCTCGCTGGTGAACAGCTTTCTCTTATGACTTTCTTATGGCGTCGCTTGCTTGCCACGTCTCCCACGCACAGCGAAAAACAGTTTGAGCGCACAATCTTCCACAGGGGCAACCTCCCATGACTCCAGAATTCGTTATCAGCTTTGGCAGAGAGGCCATAGAGCTTACTTTGCTTATCTCCATGCCCATGCTTGGGGTGGGGCTTGTTGTTGGTCTTTTTGTGAGTATTATTCAGGCCGCGACACAAATTCAAGAAATGACCCTTTCCTTTATTCCCAAAATTGTGTCCATTTTTGCGGCACTACTTTTTGCCTTCCCCTGGATGCTGGATAAAATGGTAACCTACACTCGGGATATTTTTTTAAACCTCCCTACATACCTTCGCTAAATAAACGCTGGTGGGCTGATAATTATTTTTTGCGCTATCCCCAAACCTCTCCGGTAAAGAGGACTCCCCCTTTTGGCGAGGAGGTTTGGAAAAGCAGTGCTCCTCCAAGAGATCAAATTGGAGGCCATTGCACAATGGCCTCTGCGGATGCGCCAGCAGACGCCCGCAAGCGAGCAGCGAGGCGTGCCTTTATTTCAAAGCAGCTTCTGCTTTGAAATCATTCGATAAAAATTATGTCTTCTCTTGGCATTTAGCTCTTAAGAACCTTCGGAAGACTTTTTAAGGGAAGACTAAACTGAATTTGCTGTATTGTGCAACGAACTCATTGATATTGACCGGCGTTTTTATAAAAACAACCGGGTGGCAATATAGCTTACCAAAATTAACATGCTCTAAGGACTGCATATGCTGACAACAAAAGAGATTCGCGCAAACATTCGCAAGGGCATCCCCACCATTGGGACATGGCTTCAAATTCCAAGCTCGGATGTTGCTGAAATAATTGGACGTATGGGATATGACTGGGCAGCGGTGGATATGGAGCACGGCTCCTTTTCGCGCTGCAATCTGCCAGACATGTTTCGCGCTCTGGAGCGCTGGGGCACTCTTCCCTTTGCCCGGCTTGTGGAGGCCAGTATGAGCAACGCCAAAGCTGCTTTGGATTCTGGTGCGCGGGGGCTTATTTTCCCCATGATCGAATCACGCGCCCAGCTTGATGATGCCATTGCCTGCTCGCTGTACCCCGGCGGAAAAGAATTTTCCCATGGAAAGCGGGGGGTTGGTTTTTCCCGTGCCAATGCCTTTGGCATGGATTTTCCAGCCCACACTCAGGGTGATGGCTTGGGGCAGGACATTCTTTTGGTGGCGCAAATAGAGCATGTAAATGCCTTGCCGCACCTGGACGAAATTCTTTCACATCCGCGCCTGGATGCCTTTATGGTTGGCCCATACGATCTTTCTGCCTCAATGGGTCTCACCGCCCAGTTTGATCACCCGGACTTTCTTGCTGCCATTGCCACCATAGAGGCCAAGGCAAATGCTCATACCGTAGGCAAAGGGTACCACGTAGTTAAGCCCGACCCAGCTCTTCTGCAATCAAAAATTGCATCAGGCTATACCTTTATTGCTTATGGAATTGACTCACTTTTCATTCAGCAAGCAGGCACCCGCCCGCGTATCTAAGAATTTTTGCCCTTGAAATAGCCTAAAAAGTGAATATGCCCCCGAGGGTATATCCCTCGTAACCTATTTCAGTAATAAACTGTTCTCGTATTTTCTCGCGGGCCATTACAATTACCGATTAACCAACCTTCTCAACTGTCAGGGACATACCCCATGAATATTACTGTATTCGGTGGAGCAGGATTCATTGGCTCCCACGTTTGCGACAAGCTTTCCGACGCAGGCCACAGCATAACTCTGTTCGATATTCAGCCATCGCGCTGGCTTCGCCCCGATCAAAATATGATTGTGGGCGATATTCTTGATGAAAACGCTGTGCAAAAGGCTGTGGATGGCGCAGAAGTCGTCTATAACTTTGCCGGCATTGCAGATATTGGTGAGGCCGGGGTAAAGCCCGTTGAAACCGCCAAATACAACATTCTGGGCAATGTCATCGTACTGGAGGCAGCGCGTAAAGCAAAAGCCCGACGGTTTGTTTTTGCCAGCTCACTCTATGTCTATAGCAAAGCCGGTGGCTTTTACCGGTGCAGTAAACAGGCGAGCGAGCTTTATATCGAAAACTATCGGCAAGTGTACGGCCTTGAATATACCATTTTGCGGTATGGCTCGCTTTACGGCCCCCGCGCCGACAACCGCAATGCTATCTATCGCTTTGTGCGTGAGGCTTTGGAGCACGGGCGCATTTCATATTATGGCCTCCCCACGGCCTTGCGTGAGTATATTCACGCTGAAGATGCCGCGCAGTGCAGCGTGGATATTCTTGCCCCGGAGTTTGCAGATACCAACATTATCCTCACGGGTAACCAGCCCATGCGGGTAGGCGACCTGCTGAAAATGATTGGGGAGATGCTTGGAAAAGACATTACCTTTGACTTCCAGGGCGACGGAAAGAGCGGACATTATGAAATTACTCCGTATTCCTTTAATCCGCATGTGGGTAAAAAAATGACGCCACGGCTTTCTACAGAGCTGGGGCAGGGCATTTTGCATACGATAGAGCAAATTCACCGCGAGATGAACCCTAACCTGACGACAAGCCTTGGCTACCTTGTTGAAAAATAATGTACCGTTGCTGCCCGGCTATATTTAGCTGGACAATACTGAGCTTATAGCTATCTGCACCCTGTGCCAATGAACACTTCTAGATAAAATTGGGATACTATATGAACATCATTGCCATTATTCCTGCCCGCATGGGTTCCTCCCGCTACCCCGGTAAGCCCCTTGCAGATATTCACGGCGTTCCTATGGTTGGGCATGTGGCCTTTCGTACCGCCATGTGCAAGACCCTCACCGCGACCTATATTGCCACCTGTGATGACGTAATTATGCAGTACGCCGCCTCCAAAGGTCTCCGCGCTGTCATGACCGCTGATACACATACCCGCTGTACAGACAGAACAGCCGAGGCCATGCTGGCCATTGAAGCTGAGCTGGGTATTCGTGCGGACATTGTTGTCATGATTCAGGGTGATGAACCTATGGTAACACCCGGTATGATTGAAGCTGCCATTCAGCCCATGCTGCAAGATCCTTCCTTGCAAGTGGTAAACCTGATGGCGGATCTTGCGGATGAAACGGAATTTGAAGATCCCAGCGAAGTAAAGGTTGTCACTGATCTCAAAAATAATGCCCTCTATTTTTCGCGGGAACCTATCCCATCACGGAAAAAAGGTGTGCTGCACGTTCCTATGAAAAAACAGGTTTGCATCATTCCCTTCCGTCGCGACTATCTGCTGCACTTCAATAGCTTACCGGAAAGTCCCCTGGAAATCATTGAGTCCGTCGATATGATGCGTATTCTTGAAAATGGCGATGCCATTCGCATGGTTCCCATCACAGAACGCACCCTGAGCGTTGACACTCCAGATGACCACAAGCGCGTTATAGCCCTTATGCAAAATGACACTTTACGGAAAGAATATACCTAAGCATTCAGCGAAGATGGAAATACCGGAAGAGGAAAAAATAATGACGCCAACTGAGCGTATTTGGTTACAGTTTGAAGAATTGTGGCGCGGTCTCTGGGGCTGGATTCCGGGTGGCCCCGGTATGCTGCTGCGCCGCTTTTTCTACAAGTTTTTGTTTGGCAAAGCGCAATCTTTTCGCACAGGCACGCACGTTGTTATTCAAGGATTTCGCAATATTTCCCTGGGTAATGGGGTGGGGCTGAACCGCCATGCCTCTCTCTATGCCGCACGAGGCAAGATCACGCTGGGCGACAGCGTATTTGTAGGAGATTTTTCCTCCATAAATGCCAACGACGCCACCATAACTATAGGGAACAATGTCGCCATTGGCCCCATGACCCTCATTCAGGGCGCTAATCATAATTTTGATAGATTGGATATTCCCATTGTGCAGCAGGGGCACAAAGCATCCTTCGTCACCATCGACGATAACGTGTGGATCGCAGCGCACTGTACAATACTTCCTGGTGTGCATATTCACACGGGGGCTGTTGTCGGCGCGGGAGCTGTAGTCAATAAAGATGTACCTTCCAATGCCATTGTCGGTGGCGTTCCCGCAAAGGTGCTGCGCTACAGAGACTGAATTTGCTTATAGTATTGACGTATTATCAGAACTTCTAGAGCATTTTAAAGGAAATTTACGTGAAAGTAGCTATTACCACATCGTCTTTTGCACAATTCAGCGATGAGCCCCTGACATTATTGCATGCACGGGGAATTGAGCCCATACTCAACCCTCACGGGCGGGCTTTGACCGAAGATGAGGCCATTGCCTTGTTACAGGGCTGTATTGGAGTTGCGGCGGGTACGGAACCGCTTACCGACAAGCTTATGGCGGCAGTACCTACTCTTAAGGTTATTTCTCGGTGCGGCGTGGGCATGGACAGTGTAGATACCAAGGCTGCCGCAGCTCGCGGTATTGCCGTGCGGAGCACACCAGATGGCCCCACCCGTGCTGTTGTAGAGCTTACCTTGGGGTATGCCCTTGACCTTATGCGTCTCGTCAGCCGTATGGATAGAGAAATTCGCATGGGCATTTGGAAAAAGCAAATGGGCAACCTGCTTTACGGCAAAAACG
>JAVBJS010000034.1:0-78874 GCA_031546885.1 Desulfovibrio sp. | reverse complement strand
AAGGATCCGCCACCAGCAGCCCTAGATTCGGCTCTTCCATACTTTGCAGAACGAGCAGAGCGGCCCCATCACGAATTTGTAAAAGAGTAAACTCCCGTAAATGCTCAAACCCCACAAGTCCCCGGGGGAAATGGATAACCTTATCCATTTCTACTTCGCGCTCCCCCAACCGGGTCATGATTATTTTTCTTTCGTTGCTTGCCATAATGCCGCCGCTGCAAGAAGGTCGTTGGTTCCGGCAAGCATAGCCTGCCTGTTTTCATCTTTCACACGAAGATAGACTTCTTCTCGATATACAGTCATATCGTCCGGCACGGTGATGCCGATCTTCACCTGTTTACCTTGCACACTGAACACGGTGATCTTGATATTATCACCTATGTGCAGGCTTTCGCCGGCTCTTCGGGTTAAAATGAGCATGAGGAGGTTCCTGCTGTGGTTATCCGCCAGTTATACACTATTACAAGAAATTCACGAGACTCAACTGCATTACCATTGAAGATGATTTAAGTACACTGTTATATGCCAACTGCTGTTGGGCAAGCTTTGTCATGAGCATTGTCACATCAACATCTTCTGTTTTGCTGAGGCCATCTTCTATTTGCATTTCCATTGATTCCAGGTAGTCCGACGTCACGTTGATACGGTTCAGGCGTCCACCGGAAACAGCAGCCTTGGTGAGAACTTCCTTGAGTGCGTCTTTAACGGTAACCAGAGCTTCCTGCATACCGTGCTGACTTCCCATTTCTGCCGCTGCAACAAGCTTGCCCAGAGCATCAAACATACCCTTGGCTTCAAAATACTTACCTGATGCGGGGTCCTGATACACGCCGCCAAAAACTTCCTTACCCACATAGTTCACAGTGATCGTGTCTGTGGGGGAGATATCCAGATTAACATCAGCCCGATGCGGGTGTACGATGAACTGATCACCCACTGCGGGAACACCGGCAAGATTCGCATACCCGCCAGGAATAGGAAAACGGTAGGGTGCAGTCATCCCGGCGGTATCAAGACCTACCTGAGTCCAGTTGCTGCCGTCATCCACGCTATAAGAATACTTGACCTTGGTGCCATCAATCTCATCTACACGCACGGCGACATCGCGGGCAAAATGCCCCTCTGCCGCAGGGTGAACAGAATATTCCGCACCTTTTGCGGGCGTTCCTGCCAGTTCCAGCACGCCGCCCGGCAAGTGCAACTGAATGGGGTCGCTCCCGTTATCCGGCACTGTCCCTTTTATCCAGGTATTTCCATCTGTTGAATAGGAATATTGCACTACTGCCGGCTTGGGCGGAACAAGGGTACTGTCTGCAGGAAGCACTCCGTCAATATGGACGTTCACGGCGCGGTTATAGGGGTCGTAGGGCGCAACAATAGTCCCGGCAGGCGAGGTTGTCCCCACCACATACGGGGCCAGATCAGTAGTTGTTCCCCCGTAAGGGGTCATTACCTGATTATCGTTGTCATCACCCTTATAAATACCCGTAGGGTGCAAATAAAACCAAGAGCCGTTATTTGAGGTAGAGGTATTTTTCGGGTCTACAGCAGTGACATAAGCATCGCCACCGATGATAAAGCTTGTTCCCCCCGCGTCAACACGAATAGCGTCGGGCGGATAGGGGTCATGAAAAGGAGGTGGGGCCGCAGGAGCAGGCATGGGAGAGGTTGAAGCCTCTTGCCAGGTATCCCCTCCATCCGAGCTATAGCGAAAAGTCGCGCTTGAAGCAGGGCCGTTGGTAAGTGCCTGAATGAGCACTGTTTTCTCAGCATTGCCCTGTCCAAGAGGGCTATACTGCCCATACAGGCTTTCATCAGAGCTGATAACCCCAATGCCAAGATCGTAAGCAGCTTGATTGGTCTTATGCCCGGCAAAAATACTGTTACCGTTGTATTGCGTATTGGCAATCCCTATAAGCTGCATGAAATCTTCACGCAACTCAAGACCTATCTGCTTGCGGTTACTGGCATCATAGGTGCCTGAACTGCCCTGCTCGGCAAGAGTCATCATACGGTTAAGCAGCTTTGCAACGGAACCTTCACCCGAAAGAGCGGCATCCGCAGCCTTCAGCCAACCGACAGAATCATCCACATTGCTCTTATATGCCGCGTTAGACGCAAGCTCATGACGGTAGTGCATCACTCGCGCCGCTCCCGCAGGATCGTCCGAGGGGCGGTTAATGCGTTTCTGGCTCGAACCCTGCATGTTCGACTCCATAAGAGCCGCAAGGTTCTGGTTCATTCTTGCATTGAAAGATGAGAACATCATCCCCTGAGTAATGCGCACTCCCATAGCTATACCCCCCTACTGCTTAAGACCAAGCAATGTTTGTAACATTTGATCGGAAGTCGTGATAAGTTTTGCCGCTGCCTTATAGGAAGCTTGAAACTTGATCAGACTGCTCATTTCTTCATCCAGGTTCACACCGGATATAGCTTCGCGCTTTTCATTCAAATCGGAGGCCATGGCACGTTCAGTGGCGGAAATAAATTTAAGAGTTGCCGTATCCGCGCCCACCTTTGCCATGATACCCGCATAATATTCCGGCAGAGACTGCTTCACTTTAACGCTTTCCGCCGAGCCAACAAATACGTTTTTATTGGCAAGGGCAGCTATTTCACGCGCAATCTGGTTGTCACCGTTGTTACCTTCACCCACGCCATTGGTACGGGCGGTATTCAGGAAATTAATATTTCCAACAACAGTTTGGTTAACACCAAATTCAGAAGGAGTTTCACCGCTTAATATAGTATTGATACCAAGGGCGGCTGCAAGGCCGCTGGTATCCGCAGTAACTGAAAAAGTGAAGCCGGGCTTGGCGTCAAGCTGCAAACGACCGTCCACCACTGTGGCTGTCATATACGCACCGGCAGGGCCGGCGGTAATGGCATCGGCAACATCGGTAAGGCTATGCTGCTTCGGATCAAAATTGGTAGGCGAAAAAGCGCTAATACCGGGATACGGAATAACATTGGCCCCGGAAGTGGAGTCATAAATACCAAAGGTGACATTGCCTTCCTGAAGTCGGTCAAAGAAGGGAGAACCGGAACTGCGCGAACCAAGGGGCACGTCAACACGATCCACCTTGTAATCACCAAGCACCAGAGACATCTTTTCCATCCCTGTACCCTGGCTATGAATGCGGTTCATTTCCCAGGCCATACTCTCGGTAAAGCCCTTCAAGCGGTTACGATACTCACCTATTTTATAATCGCGAAATTCAAGAAAACCGGCCAAAGAACCGCCCGTCATACGCATGCCGTTGTCGGTACCGTCCTGCATAATCTGAGTGGAAATATCAATGGGGCCTACGGTAGGGCTTACCCAGAAAACGTCAGACTTGGGAGTAATGGTAAAGGCATCACCCTTTGTCAAAGATGATCCTGTGTCCGTAAAATACAGGTCAAGCTCTTTCACGCGGGCGCTATTGGCGCGATCCGTTGCGCAAAATTCCTTGGGTTTACCTGTAGATTCATCAATAACCCAGGTTTTGCCGCCATCAAGGGAAAGCTTGTACGTAGCAACGCCCGCGGGCACAACAACACCCGCAGAGTCAACGGTAGCGGCACCTGTGGTGTCAACTGTTCCCGGCTGCACTATCTCAACGTGATATTCCACCCCATCCTTGCCGGAAAAGCCCATGGTTCCACCATAGGTCGAGGTGCTGGTCAGACTTTTTGCTACCTGCGGGCCATGCATTTCCAGTGAAAAAGGGATGTTATCCTGAACAAGCAGCATACCATTGCCGGTTGTGACGTAATAACCCCCAGGCCCTTTATCATCGACATGCAAATTTAAAATACCCGAGAGCTCACGTACTTTCTGGTCGCGCTCATCAAGGGTAGCATTGGGATTGTTTCTGCCTGCAAGGGAATGGGCGGTAATTTCACCGTTAAGCTCAGCTATTTGCTTGATAAGGAGGTTGGCGTGATCAACCTGCTCCTTAATCATCTGATCCATCTGATCTTGAATAGCCACCAAGGAGCCGTCCGTTGCACGCACGGAAGAGGTGAAGGACTTCATATTCTCCATAAGGGCAGAACGTGCGGCGGAGCTATCCGGCTGCTTTGCCAGATCGTTCCATGAGGCAAACATCCGCTCAATGCTGGCTGCAAGGCCATCCACATTGGACTCATTGAACAGTGTTTCCACGTTGGTTGCAAGATCGTACTCTTCTTCATAGCGACGCTGAGAAGAGTAGCGCGCAAGATAGGCGCTTTCTACAAATTTATTGAAGTAGCGGTATACTTCCGTTGCATCAACACCCTGACCTATCTGGCCCGGGTTTGAGTCTATGGAAAGTTTTTCTTCAAGCCTGACAGCTCGGCGCACATAGCCTGCGGTATTTACGTTAGCAATGTTGCTGCCTGTGGTCTGAATAGAAGCCTGGGAGGCAAACAAAGCGCCAATGCCCATGCTCAACATGCCGTTAATTCCCGAAGCACTCATAATTATAACCTCCCCGAGATAAGAGCGGCACTTGGGCGCTCATGCCGGAGACGGCCCCCGGAACCATAAACATGTACTGCACGAGGGGTTAGCTGCTCATGTAAAAAGCTCAGCATAGCCTGACTCTGATCCATGAGCGACAATGACAACTCCGTATTTTGCGAAGCCTGGCGCGCACACCGCTGCTCAAATGCGTCAATTAGGTGAAACAATTTATTAACCTCCTGGGAATCTTCGTCCGGCAACATGCGTGAATATTCCAGCAATGTTGTACCCTGCATGGTTGATTTCAAATCCATCCGCTCAACGGCAATCTGCCGGAGCAATTCATGAACAGAAAATTCGAGGGCAGCCACAGCGTCAATGTCACGTTCCTGAAGCAGATGAAACTCTGCATCCAAAAGCTGTTCCAAAAGCTCAAGCGCCTTAAATTGCCGGTTCAAATTGCCGTGAATAAGCGAGTACATACTATTGCTCCATAAAACCTGAATAGTTACGATTTCCCTGTCTGGGCTGTGCGAAGCAGGGCGCTCTCAGGGTTAAGGGCCATTTCACCCCGTTTAAGTTCAAAATGCAGAGAGGAAGAATTTGCCGAATTGCCGGAAGAAGCGGCATTATCCATGGTTTTTGCAAAAGACGTGCCACGCTGAACAGCGTCTCCTTCCTTCACAGAAAGATCTCCTACATTACCGTAATAACTACGATATCCATCTTTGTGCTCAAGAACTACCATGTTTCCTTGCCCATCCTGCGAGCCGGAAAAGACAACGGTTCCATCCATACTTGCCTGCACGGGTGTACCCGGAGCAGCTTCAATACCCACGCCCGCATTCCACCGGCGCTTACCGGTGGCGGGATCGTTTTCCCAACCAAAGGGAGTAACCACCTTACTTCCCGCATCCGCTACGGGCCACATAGCTTCCTGTGGAGCCATAGCTCGTACTGGTGCTGCGGCCTGGGCATTCATTTGCTCAGGGCTGCCTGTATTTTTGCCTTTACTTCTATTCTTGTTACGCCCAAAGGGACTCACGGGTTTTGGCTTTGCCGAAACCGGGCCATTCCCCTGCCAGCTTGACGACAAAGCAGCATTACGCGAACGCTCAACGCTGCCGAGTTCACTCACCCGCGCTGCCGCTGCCCCTGAAGCGACATCGTTTCCGCTTCTGGCTTCTGCGGAAATGGGAGCCACAGGCACACGGTCAACTGGAAGCTGCCCCCCGGCAGTTCCCTGTTTTCCTGCTCCCGTAAGGAGCACCCCGGTGGGGGCGGGCATAGCTGTGGCAGATGCTACAGCACTGGCCTGTTCAGTTGTTGCTGAAGAAATTTGTACAGGTACAGCCTTTATAGGCACCAAACCAGGAGCCGGCTGCATTTTTGCCGCACCTCCCTGCATCTGCTCCATAGCCGCCTGGGCATTCAAAATACCGGCTGGAATATTCGCACCAGCCTGCGCGCTCACAGCGCCAACATGACTATTCACAGCACCGGCCTGTGTATGTGTCGCTCCAGTCTGAGCGTTCATAATGCCAGCCTGAGCGTTCACAAGACCAGCCTGGGCGTTCATACCACCCGGCTGGCTATTCATAGCTCCAGAGCGAACATTCATCGTACCCGCCTGCGCATGCACGACAGGTGACTGTGCAGGTGACATGGCAGCAGCCTGAGCCGCTGCGGCTATCTTATCCGGCGTTGCCGCCATGGAAGGAGCTACGGTCTTTTCACCATACAAAGCTGCTTGCGCTGTGGTGGAAAGCTGAGGTGTCGCAACCGTACCGGCTGCCGCCATGGCTGCACCTGGCTGCAACACTCCGGGAAGAACGGCTTTATCGGCCAAAGCAATTGATGCACGAAATTCTGACAAGGCCCGCGCAATCTCTCCATTCCCAGCTTCAGGATTTTTCCCCTCTGCGGCTTGTGCAGGAGCAGCCTGCATGGCAACAGCATGAACAGGAGGTTGATGAGTCGGCACCTCCGGCAACATTTCCTGCGGCTCTCCCGCAACAGGTAGTTCGCTATACAGGTTTTCCACCTTCAGCAGAGTCGGCATTTTGACGCTTTCCGTCGCCGTTGCCACTGCATCTTGTTGCCCCGGCACCTTTAGAGGAGCCATGGGCTCTGCGGCCCTGTGTGTACTTGGCGATGTGGTGCGCCCGGTGTCCGACAATTTCTGCGAAAGCTGGTCATAGAGCATATCCGCAAGGCCAATGCCCCCAGCGGAGGACATCTTCTTGGCAAGCTCCACATCGAACATTGACTGGTAAGTTTCCTCATCTTTGCCGTGCAGATAGCCACCTTTGCCGATGTTCTTCCGCATCTGCTCCCACATTTTCTGAATAAAGATAGACTCGAACCCTTCGCACGATTCGCGCATTTTCTGTTCTTTTGTAGTGCTATCCCCAAGGCGCTTGCGGAGAGAATCCAACTCTATCTTACGCTGAACAAGGTCATTACCGGCGGCCTGATCCATTGCCGCTTTGGGATCAACGGGTAAAACGCCCATATTAGATTACCTCCAGGTGAGCATGCAGCGCTCCTGATGTCTTTAAGGCCCGCAGGATAGAAATGAGGTCACGCGGGGTAGCTCCCACTGCGTTCAGGCCATCCACCAGCTCTTGCAGGGTGGCACCTTCAAGAATATTCAAATTGCGCTTTTCTTCTCGTGCTGCAATGTCCGTGCTGGGCGTCACAGCCGTGGTACCGCCGCTGAAGGGGCCAGGCTGGGAGACATTCAGGTTTTCCTGCACTGTCACCTGCAAATTGCCATGCGAAACGGCAACCCGGCTGATACGAACGTCGCGCCCTACAATGATGGTGCCGGTTTTTTCGTCCACCACCACCTTGGCAACGGTATCAGGTGTTATTTCCATATTTTCAAGGGCAGCCATCAAAGGAACCATGTTGCCCTTAAAGTCACCGGGAATTTCCATCTTTACTGTCCCTACATCAAGAGCGCGAGCGAAGTTGCCGCCAAGCGCCGCATTAATGCGTTCCACCACCTGATTGGTTGTTGAAAAATCAGGTGCGTTCATGGTCAGTGTCAAATTTTCTTGCGTATTAAATTCAAAAGGAATACCACGCTCAACAATGCCGCCACCAGGAACCTGCGCAACCGTGGTGATATTCTTCTGAGTTTGCGCCTGTCCGCCACCCACAGAAAAACCACCCACAGTCAAAGCACCCTGAGCAAGCACATACACCTTACCGTCAATACCCTTCAGCGGAGTTTGAATAAGCACCCCGCCAAGCAGGCTGGAGCTATCACCAAGGGATGATACGGTTACATCAAGCTGCGTGCCGGGCTTGGCGGAAACAGGCATCTTTGCCGTAACCATCACCGCTGCCACGTTTTTGGGCTTCATCTGCTTGGGGTCAACCTGCACGCCCAGCTTTTCAAGCATGTTCACCATGGAGCGCATGGTAAAAGTGGAATCCTTCTTGTCTCCCGTGCCGGAAAGACCGACAACAAGGCCATACCCCACAAGCTGGTTATCCCGCACGCCGCTGAAGGAGGCTATGTCCTTCATACGCACCGCCGAAGCTGTCGGTACAAAGGAAACAAGGGAATACGCTGCAAGCAGCACCGCCCATACAGAAGAACAACCTTGAAAGAAACGCATACTCGACTCCCTGCCAAAAACCGTTGCACAATTGATGTTGCCAAAACTTACGCAAATGCTGAAAGAGTACATATCAACAATTTCAAAGAATCCGCGCCCAAAAATGCTTTCAAGCAAACAGGCAGTCAATATTCTGTCACTCCGCGTAAGCCTCGCCCCCTATTTTGCAAAATTGATACCATGAGGCCATTGCACAATGGCCTCAGGCGACTGCACAGCAGGTGCCCGCAAGCGAACAGCGCAGCGTGCCTTTATTTCAAAGCAGCTTCTGCTTTGAAATCATTCGATAAAAATTATATCTTTTCGTAGCGTTTTGTTTTTAAGGGCAACTAAATAGGATTCGTTGTATTGTGCAACGGTCTCCATTGCACAATGACCTCGACTCAGAAGAGCATAAAAAAAACACCCGCTCCATTGAGAGTGGGTGTTTTTTGTGATTTACTTGATGCCGGTATGGCAAGTTCCAAGGTAACCTAGAGTTCGTTGCACAATACAGCAAATTCAGTTTAGTCTTCCCTTAAAAAGTCTTCCGAAGGCTCTTAAGAGCTAAATGCCAAGAAAAGACATAATTTTTATCGAATGATTTCAAAGCAGAAGCTGCTTTGAAATAAAGGCACGCCGCGCTGCTCGCTTGCGGGCGTCTGCTGGCGCATCCGCAGAGGCCATTGTGCAATGGCCTCAACCTAGTGCTTATCGAAGCTGAAAGGCAAAGGGCAGTACCACCAGCGTATTAACAGGGCGCCCACTGAGTTTACCGGGAATGAACCTCATTTTTTTAGCAGCATCCAGAGCGGCTTCTTCAAAATAACCCGGCGGGGTAGCCGATACCACAGTGCAATTATTGGGTTCTCCTTTTACATCCACTACCAATTGCAGAATCACCTTACCTTCAATATTCAGGCGTTTCGCATTGGCTGGATACGCCGGTACGCTACGGCGCGAGACAGAGGGACGTTGATCCACATGATCTGATGCATAGGTCGATAACCCTCCGATATCTTGAGGTTGTACTCCTTGAGCGCTTGTACCCACTGCTGCACTGCTTTGAGATGCAGACGGCACCGATTCACTCTTTTTCAGCGCGGCCTCGTTTTTTTTCACCGGGCTTTCACTCTTTTTTACCTTTGGCTCTGTCTTTTTTTGAGCGCTTATTATCTTGGCTTCCAGTTCTTTAGGAGGCTCAGGCTTGGGCTCGGGCTGCGGTTCTAACTTAGGCTCAGGTTCAGAAGCAGGCGGTGCAGGGCTTTGTTCCTCAGTCGGGAACACAGGAGCTTCTGCGGCGATTGCTGCGCTTTGGGGAGCGAATTCTGCCAGGGCCACGCGGTAAACCTGTTCTTCCGCCTTGCTTTGACTGCTTCCTGCAAAGTACCCGGTTCCCAAAATGGCTCCATGCAGGCAAAAGGAAAACAACAGCATAAAAAGACGCGAGCCCATTGCCGTTACCCTCCTGCCCCTGTGGGCAGCGCGACTCCCGCCGGTGCCTGAAACGCTGTTTTTTCAACAGGCCGCTGCGTATCGAGTGCCGCCTGGCCTTTTGCACCGCTCTCTGCTGCGGGGAGTGTGACCAGCCCCACATTGGTAATACCCACCCCGCGTATTTTACCCATCACCTCCATAACCGTACCGTAAGGTACAGTGGCGTCAGCGCGAACAAAAAGCTGTCGGCCCGAATTTCGCACATGCACTTCCAGCACCCGGGGCAAATCCACAAGGCTGCTCTCGTACGTATCAAGGTACAGCATACCTGCGGCTGTAACTGTGAGGATCATATGATCATCTTCTGTCGGCAATATTTCTGAAGCTTCTACCTTGGGCAAGTCTACCCCCAAGCCTTCTGTCATCATGGGCGCTGTGACCATAAAAATAATCAGCAATACCAGCATAACATCAACGAAGGGAGTTACATTTATCTCTGAAACAAAATCATCTTGTGCTAAGGGAGCCGCCATTTCGAACCTCCTGAGGTTCTCTACATATATCGAGTGCCCGGGGCACACTCCTGTAAAAAGAGTTCGTTGCACAATGCAATTAACCTATGCTGTCATCCTTTAAAAAGCATTACACCAAGAGAAGGCATAATTTTTATCGAATGATTTCAACGCAGAAGCTGCTTTGAAATAAAGGCACGCTGCGCAGTTGCCAGAGGCCATTGTGCAATGGCCTCAAAAAAAGAGTCAAGCGACTCTCAAGCATAGCAATTTTGAAATATTCTACTTGTCAGTTGCGCAGAGTGCCAAGAAAACGATACCTACGCAGGTGCCTGCCGGCGCATTCACAAGGGCAAACTATTTCATCGTTAAACTGCTCTATCTCTCACCGCCAAATACAAGACCGCCCTCGTGAATGGATACCTCATGCTGCATCCGGTTCAGCAATTGCCCGGCGTAAGTGACGCATTGGCTTTCAATGGAAGCTAGTTTGGATTTAAAAATATTATAGCCACACGTGGCTGGTATAGCGACAAAGAGGCCGACGGCGGTTGCAATGAGGGCTTCGGCTATGCCGGGTGCCACTGTAGCCAGTGATACGCTTTTCATTTGGGCTATGGCCTGGAAAGAATACATGATTCCCCAGACAGTACCGAACAGCCCAATAAACGGCGCAATATTTGCCGCTGTAGCCAGCAGTGCGAGAGAGGACTTGAGGTGAGCCATTTCTTCTGCAATGCCAAAATACAAAGCGCGGCGCACATTATCGTTTAAAAGTTTTTCTGCATCGCCGGTTTTATTGATACGGTTAAATTCGCGCACAGCTCGCCGAGTGATGCTGAATAACGGTGAAGCGTGATCCTTTTCCAGTACGGGCAGGGAAACATGGAGGGCTCCTGCCGCATCAAAAGAGGCCAGCCCGGAATCAGCGCGTTTTTGCGCTGTTCGCAAGTGAAACCACTTGCCGGCCATATAGGCCCAACTCACCAGAGACATTAGCAAAAGCAGTACAAGCACACACTTGGAAACAAGGGTTGCCTGTAAAATAGCATGAAGCATGGTATCCATAATCTTCTCCTTGGCTATAAACCGTTACCTCAGCATTCTTTCTTGGCAGAGAACAAATTAAAAAGTTTAGGGGAAAAGGAAGGGGGGGGTTCGGGGGAGGGGGGAAAACACCTTTTTTAAAAGGGGTTTTCCCCCTCCCCCGATATTCCTTCCCCTCTCTCCACTATTTCCAATTCATCCTAGAATTCATAACTTAAACTCAAAACTCCGTGTATTCCTGAGTAATAGTAATAATCCGGCTCGTATTCCTTGTTGAGTATATTTTTAACGCTGAGAATCGCTTTGAACTGCTTCTCTTCGCCCAACTCAAGACCTATGCTGGCGTTTAGAGTTTTGCCCCCCTTGTGTTCATACCAAATGGAATTGTCGCCGCCATCGAATTTATAGGGAGAAGACATGCGGTATGAAATATCCGTAAAGAGCCTGCTTTTTTCATCCATCTGGCGTTCCCACTTCAGGCCAAGGGTACCCCATGCCTCAGGGGTGCGATTGTGGCGTGTAGTGTACTTTTCATGTTCCAGCTCTGTTTTCATTACAGTTACATTGCCGTAGGGACTAAAACCGGTATCGGCAATGCGCCAGGAGGCATCCAGTTCCCAGCCATAAGAGGTATAGGTGGCAGCATTGACGGTTTCATTAACACTCCAGGTGGTATTGGGAATATACCCAATAACTCTGGTGGTCATGAAGTTATCTATCTTATTGTAAAAGACAGAACTATCCACAAAGAAAGTATCGTTATTAAAACGGACGCCAAGTTCATAGTTTTGCGACTTTTCCGGCTTGAGTGCAGTGTTCGGCACCAGATAAATACCCGTGCCGGTGAACTGCGAGGCCAGATCCGGCGTGCGGAAACCCTGAGAATACTGCACCCGGAAGGCAAGGGTATCTATGGGGGCGAAAACCAGGCCAATGTTACCCACCAAGCTCGATTCTGAGGAGGAATCCTCAAGATTCGGATCCGACTCAAAGCGCTTCAGCTCGGTGGAAATCCAGCTTTGACGAAGTCCAATATTCAAAGTCCATTGATCCGCAAATTTCCAGGCGTCCTGAGCAAACACAGCTATGGTACGTTGCATGGCATCGAAGCTGTATTCAGGAGCATCTGTGGCGGTAATGGAATTGTTCTTCAGGGAATCATAGAGGTACTCGGCGCCGACTGTCAGACTATGAGAATCAAAAAAACGCCAATCGGTTTGAATGGAACTGCCGTAGGAATCCGATATATCCTGCAAACGGTTTGAAACCCCAATGGTTCCATTGGCTTCTTCGCCCCGTTGAATGGTATCTCGGAACTGATAATGGGATGTTGCGCGAAACTTTACCAGATTTTCAGTCAGATCGTCTAATACAAGCTCACCGGTGTACATGTCGCGCCTGTTGCGGGGAAAGTCGGAGAGATAATACACGGCAGGGTCATGCTTATCATACAGCACCATTTTTTTGTCAGTCCACGAGTAAATGGCACTCATTTCCTTTACATCAGAATCGTAGTGCTGTGCGGTAAAATTCAAGCTACCCTTATCCCAGGCATAGCCAAACTGCCCGGAAAGACTTTGTGAGGTGTACGCACTATGGTCGGCTGTGCCCCCTTGGGCCAGTTGCCTGTCATTGGCATTCATAAAGCTGCCGGACAAGCGGTAGGAAAAACCATTGAGGTCACCATACACAGCAAGACGCGGCTCTATGCCGGTGACGGAACTATCCCCCATCATGCTTATTTTAGCCCCAATGGGTTTACCCTTACCCCCTTTCTTGGTGATTATATTCACCACTCCGCCAAGGGCATCAGAACCGTACAGCGCGGAGGCAGGGCCCTTGATAACTTCAATACGCTCTATATCATCCGGGGCAATGTTCATAAGCCCCTTGTTCATATCTTCCTTGAAGATGGAGTTTTGCCGCACTCCATCTATCATATACAGCACTCGCCCGGCCTCAAGGCCCCGAATGGAGATCATGCTGTTGTTCCCTGCTCCTGTTTTACCCGCAGAAAAGCTGACGCCGGGGGTATGAACAAATTGATCGGCCACAACCGGGCTCGGGTTATCTTCAATCTCCTTTTTGCCCACAACAGACACAGAAACAGGAATGGAGAGCAAATCCGTCTCCACCCGCGTAGCCGTTACAACTACTGTATCCATGAGCGTTGAATCGCTTTGGGCAGGGGTATTCGAGGTTTCAGCAAAGGCCACACTGCTGTGGAGCAACAATAGCACCACAATTCCGGTAAGTAACGATTTACGGAAAAGACGTACTGACACAATGACTCCTTACTACCAAGGTAAAGTAAAAAAATATGACACCTTTCAAAACACCAATTATCGACATTAAACAATTTTGAAATTCATTATCATAAATGTACTGCAAGAAATCCTGAGATAATGGCTGACAACATTTTGATTGGATAAACTTATTTTTTCATCTTCACAAAATTTTACTTCGCCGATCTCGAGTTCGTTGCACAATACAGCAAATTCAGTTTAGTCTTCCCTTAAAAAGTCTTCTGAAGGCTCTTAAGAGCTAAATGCCAAGAGAAGACATAATTTTTATCGAATGCTTTCAAAGCAGAAGCTGCTTTGAAATAAAGGCACGCCGCGCTGCTCGCTTGCGGGCGTCTGCTGGCGCATCCGCAGAGGCCATTGTGCAATGGCCTCAACTAAAAAGTCTTCCGAAGGCTCTTAAGAGCTAAATGTCAAGAGAAGACATAATTTTTATCGAATGATTTCAAAGCAGAAGCTGCTTTGAAATAAAGACACGCCGCGCTGCTCGCTTGCGGGCGTCTGCTGGCGCATCCGCAGAGGCCATTGTGCAATGGCCTCATCTCAGGATATCTCTTGAAAATAACTTTGAAATTCATTATCAGTAGCGAGGCATTTTAAAGACGGCCTGGCCGTCAAAGAGAGGAAGAATATTTCTAGCCACCCTGCGAGCTGAAGAATGCCGCGTGAATGTTTCCAAAGTATAAATCAATCGTAACAAAATGTTACAAAATGAATCCGTTACACAACGAACTTGCGCGATTGCCACGCAAATGCGCGCACGCAAACAGCGCCGCGTGCTTTTTTTCAAAATTTGCTATTGTCACTCTCTGCGAGTGTATGGAGAAAAAATGTTTGGATCGATTCCGCATGCATCATAAACGTATTTTGATTATTGACGATGACCGCCGTCTGCATGAGGGAATCAGCGACTTCCTCACACCTTTCGGTTTTACTATCGTATCCCTGCTGTCTGGAGATGAGGCCATAGTCAAACTGGCTGATATTGCCCCGGACTTGATTTTACTTGATATCATGCTACCGGGGGAAAAGGACGGATTAACCCTGCTATGTGATATCCGACTTGTGTCAGTTGCGCCGGTAATTATGCTCACAGCACGGGGAGAGGAGACGGATCGCATTGTGGGTCTTGAAATGGGCGCTGATGACTATTTAAGCAAACCCTTCAGCCTGCGCGAGCTACTGGCTCGAATAAAGGCCGTGCTGCGCCGTACTCCCATTCGCAAGGACGGGGCAGAAAACACTCCCCCCGGCGAAAATAAGAGTACAACCAATCAGCCCTCTGCAACTTTCTCAAAAAAAAACCTCCGCACGGACAACTTTATTTTAGACACCCAGCGTCATTCTCTGCACTGGAATGACCACATCTTGGATCTCTCCACGTCGGAAGTTCGGATTTTGGAGGTATTTCTCACGCATAAAGGTGAAGTATTAAGCCGCGACAGAATCCAGTCCCTGGCCTTTGGTGATGCCTATTGCGCCGGGGATCGCACTATTGACGTGCATATCAGCCGCGTGCGCAGCCTGATTCGCACCCTTGATACTTCTCTGTCACCTATTCGTACCGTGTGGGGGGCAGGGTACCGCTGGATGGATAACACGACGCCATGAAACCATACCGCTTTATCCACGGCGATTCGCCCTCCTGCGCACCGAAAAAGAATTTTGCCGGTATCCTTACTATAATTCAAGCAATTCGCGCACTTTTGCCACGCTGGTGCTCCTGCCTGTGGTGGCGCATTTTTCTTTTGAATCTTACGCTCCTACTGCTGTTTCAGGCCACAGCCTTTCTGCTTGTCTATCTTGAAACAGAAAGTCCGAAACAACGGCGTGAGAGCATGTCCGTATTTATTCATGACAAAATCCTGGCAAACATGAACGGTCGGCCCAGCACCGATGCCAAAGTATACCTCGACTACTTTAATGGATTCGGCCCGCAACTGTGGTTTGAACAGCCGGACGGCAAGATAATTTCCGGCAAGGCAGTGCCCGGCCTGACCTTTACCGACAGGCAGCAACTAAAGCCATTTGGTACAAGCAGATTTGGAGTCAGAATATACGAAGCAGACGGTATAGCGTGGGAAACCGGGCCTTCCGAGCCATTGGGCATTCTGGTGGCCCCGGTAAATTTTCAGGAAGGGCCGGCGGTGCTATGCTATGTCTATTGGAATGGCCGCTTTCCCCATATGGAGGATTATTTTTATCAGAATATCGCGCTGCTGGCTTTAGCCGGCTGTTTATCCAGCCTGCTGGGGGCTCGCCTTGTGTCCCGCCCACTGCGTCGGTTACACAGCGAAGTGGCGGCCATTCAAGAAAACAACCTTGTTGCGCGTGTAACCGAGCAGGGCATTGGCGAGGTGGCGGATGTGGCAAAATCCATCAATCAACTCACCGCTTCTTTGGCCCGACACCTCACCGGTATGCGTGAGCTACTGGCGAATGCTTCCCATGAGCTGCGCTCTCCCCTCACCCGCATTGGCTTTGCTCTGACCTTTGTGGAGCAAGGTGTGCTGGAGGCCGAGCGACTCAAAACAGGGAAAATGTCTCCCGCCCGCTGGCAAAAAAGCGCATCACGAATTGATCTTGCCGTTAAGCACATGGCGTACCTGAAGGAAGAAGTCGATGTCATGGAAAAACTCATCGGCGCAACCCTGCTCACCAGCAGGCTGAGTTTACAACAACATATTCTCGAACGAAGCCCCGTGCCGCTCTCCAGCCTTTACTCCCAACTTCTGAAAGGAGAGACCAATACAGGGCACTCACCCCTTGAGATTACCCTGGAAGATGATATTTACGTTGCCGGAGATAGCCTCCTGCTGCGGCAGGTATTGACCAATCTTTTAGATAACGCGGTAAAATACACGGAACAGGGTGGGCAAATACGGATTTCGCTACAAAAAACTGTGCCGGATCATAACTGCCTGGAGCTATCTTCGGCTGGCGACTATCCCCAAGGAGCGGTCTTTTTGCTTGTGGATAACACACACGCCTCCTTTCCGGTAGAAATACTACGACGCCTTTTTGAGCCATTCTACCGTGCTACTCCAGCAACAGGCAGCGGATCTGGCCTTGGTCTTTCTCTGGTTCGGAAGATTGTACGGCTCCACGGGGGCGATGTTCTAGCCTATAATCTGCCCACTCAAGACAAGAACATGCTGCGTCTGGCAGTGTGTTTACCTCGCTTAAGAATATCTGAATAGAGTTCCAGCTCCGATATTTCATGAAAAAGCTGTACGCGGTACAGTTGAACGAACTTTTGGGATTCTGAAACAAAGATATGCCATGTTTGTACTGTTGCAATATTCAGGCTACCCCATATTCCACAGGGCAATTATCGGAACAATCGCCACAATGGAAACAGCCGCCATGACCATATAGATAGCCTCTATCCCCAGAATGGAGGCCAAGAAACCAAAGAGCAGCGGCACGCCAATCATGGCTCCCCCTCGAAACAGCGAATTCACCGAAAAAACATCATCATACTGTTCCCGCTGTACATGTTCTGTCGCAAGCGTCTGCGCTATGGGCACAGAGCCTTTTGTCACAAGGCCTATAAGAAGTGAGGCGGTGACAATAAAGTAAAAATTTTCGCTGACAAGCAAAAAACCGATAAAAAGGGAGAGTAATATTTGCGCCACAACAAAAACTTTTCTGGAGCCAAACCGGTCAATAAGCCGCCCACAGGCAATCTTGCCGACAAAGCAACCAAGACTGAACCCAAAAGCGAAACCAGCCAGAGTCTGCGCCTCAAAGCCTTTAGAAAGTAGTAATAAAGGCAGAAAGGTAAAAAGACTTCCGCAACTGATCGTATTTAGCATATTTGCAAGAACAGCAAACAGCACTCTTTTGTCGCGTAGTATCGTAAAGTTTGGCAGAAGCGCTGTACGATCAGTTCGCGGCGTAGTTTCCGATTTTTTTGCAAACAGAACAGGGTAGCACGCAATAAAGAGAAGCACGTTAACAAGAGCAAAACTGCCGGTTGCCACCCGCCAACCGGCAATCCCATAAAAACTCATAGCTCCTATGGCACTGCTCAACGAAATAAGAGGAATTCTCCCCAAATCGCCAATGGCTGTAAAGTCGCTTATTGCTCTGCCGAGTGAGGCCCTGTCCGTAGTGTGGGTAAAAAAAGAAAAAGCCATATTATGAAAAACGCTCTGCCCAAGCGCCACAATAATAAACCCCAAACCCGCCAGCCATATCCCATCTGAAACAGCCACTACCCCAAAGCCTATTCCACCCATGAGCAAAATAATCAATGTAGCCTGCATCAGGGTAAATCTGGCAGAAAAGGAGATGGTAGCAAGGCCCGCCAGAGTGCTCGCCAAAGCCGCCAATGACGTTACCATGCCCACAATGGTATCAGCATTACTTTGCGCAGCAACAATAATAGCAAGCAAAACAGGAATAGAATCATAAAAGCCGTCAAGAAGAACATGGCACAAGTTCAAGGCCAGAAGGGACTTATTAGGTGGTACCAGCATAAAGAGCTCCCAAGCTCGCATATTGAGGCCATTCTGCAATGGCCTCGATAAAGGATATACGTTTATTTTTTTCACAAATCACGTATATTTTTATACAATATGAGTTCGTTGCATTATGCAGCGAACTCATATTGTATAAAGCACTAGGGGGAGGGAACCCAAGAGAAAAAAATCTATCTGGGACACTATCTAAAAAAATATCCCTGGCTATAATTAAAGCCAGGGATATTTTGTACTAACCTAAAAAGTCTTACACGCAGCCAGTTGGCTTTGGCAAACCTGCCATTTTACAGGCACCTTTACCAGGGCCGGAAGGAAAGAGTTCATAAACTTCTTTCAGCTTGTAGCCAGTGTTTTTGGAAAGGATTCGTACCATCGGTGCAATACCGTTCTTTTTGTAATAATCTTGCAAAAAGTCAAGAATTTTCTGGTGGTCAGGGTTGATATCGGTGATACCCTCGGAATCTTTCACATATTCCATCCACTCAGGGCACCAGTCATCAAAGCGAAGCAGGAAGCCGTCTTCGTCAACCTCAAACGATTTACCCTTGTAGCTAACTTCGGCCATTGTGTCCTCCTTGGACTATTTGTGCGTGTTTATATATGGTGTTGAAAACATTTTCCGACACCTACAGCCAAACAGTGCTGTACTGTCTGCACTTGTAACCACTATGTAATGGCGTCAGGTCTTTTCGTTGCCGTGCATGAATGCACATAAAAAAAACAGCAAGAATCTCCCTGACATTTGTCACCTTACCTCAAGCCTTCAAAAAATTCAAGTGACCAGAGCACGTTAACAGAGGAAATGTTGTTTCATTTTTTTTAGATTAAAATCATAGCGCCACAAAGGAAAAAGGCAATCCTTTAGCTGGCGTATTTTCCTTCATTTTCCGTATTTCCTTCTCCCACTGCGGGTCTTGAGCCTGTCACCAGGGCCATGACCTTAATACCTTTTTTTTCGCCTGTAAATCCAAGATGTTCTTCTGTGGTTGCTTTTACATTCACATAGTCGAGGGGGAGATGCAAAAGTTTTGCAATATTCTTGGCTATAGCAGCTCGGTGCGGTGCAATGCGAGGTGTTTGAGCAATTATCGTGATATCTACATGAGTTATTATGAGTCCGGCCTGCTCTGTTCGCTCACGCACCTCAGCCAAAAGTAATCCGCTCGAAATATTATCATAGGCAGCATTGGTATCTGGAAACATATCCCCAATGTCGCCAGCTCCAATACAGCCCAGCATAGCATCAATAAGGGCGTGCAATAACGTATCACCATCGGAATGCGCACTCACGCGAATATCTGTGGCAATGGGAACACCACCAAGAATAAAGGGACGGGTTCCGCCATAGCGGTGAACATCATACCCAAGACCAGTACAGGGGATAGTGCGCCGGGGTGCAGCGGAAGAAAAATTGAATACGCCGGTAACAGAAGAGAATCCATTCTGCTTGTCACCAGACATGCCAGGAGCTGCCACAGCCGCCCCACAGCTTGCAACATTATTCACAGAATCGGCAGCAGTGCGCATACTTTTAAGATCCTCAAACGTGGTAATTTTACGATTGGTTTCTTCACCTTCAACAACACAGACGGGAACAGTACACAGCTCCATAAGAGCTGCATCATCTGTTACCTCCCACGCCTGCTGTTTTGCCCGCACATGCGCGGAGTATAACGCTTCTCGCAAAAAACCTTGCGGAGTCTGTACGGCCCGTAAGGTTGCTCGATCTGGCGTGTGCGTGACTAAAGCGTTGGCATCAACAACCTTGACGGTATCCACAAGAGGAATGCCCGGAATAACCGCAACATGCCCTGCCGCAAGACCATGGAGAATGCGCAGGGGCAAGGCGGGAGTCATAAAGGGCCGGGCGGCGTCATGAACCAACACCGCCTGACACCCGGATGGCAAAGCCCCAAGGCCGCAAAAAACAGAATCCTGGCGACGATTGCCGCCAAAAACAACACGCCATTGAAGGCCCAGCGGTTTTCTGCCGGTGAGCTTCTGCATCCATGCCGTATACTCTTCCAAAGCGGCAGGAGCAAAATCACTGGAACTTTCTTTACCCAGCTCAGGCGACGGAAACACAAAAACAATTCCTTGAACTTGCGGTATTCGAGAAAACATTCGGGCGCTGTGCAAAAAAAGCGGCTCGCCAGCAAAGGAAAGGAACTGCTTAAGGGTGGTAACGCCCTGTCTGGCCAGGCGCGTGCTTTGCCCGGCGGCAAGAAGAATAACCCAGGTATTCATACGGGCTCTTTGTTTAAGGGAGGGAATTTTTATACCACGGTACAATCAAAAAAAAGGTTACGAAATATTGGGGCAGTGCAGTTGCCAGAGGCCATTGTGCAATGGCCTCGAATTGTTATTCTGGCTGAACGCAACCTGTATTACTCAAAGAATTTCAAAAAAAGAGTGAAAGCGGGTTATAAGCCGGGTTCTGTCCCTGCGTTACCCCCATCCTTTCAGACGGATGCACAGCAGATGATCATCATTCCTCTAGGGCCGCAATTACTCACGGCCTCAAGCAACCTACCCGGAAGCTTCAGCCGGACCGGCCTCAAACGCTTCCCTATTTGGTCTTGCTCCTCGCGGGGTTTTCCTAGCTTGATACGTTGCCGCACCAACTGGTGAGCTCTTACCTCACCGTTTCACCCTTACCCCAAAAAAATGGGGCGGTTTCCTTTCTGTGGCACTCTCCAAGGATCACTCCTCCTGGGCGTTACCCAGCGCGCCGTCCTGCGGAGCCCGGACTTTCCTCCCCCCAGAGAGCACGCTCTCCAGGCGACGATGATCCACCCGCTTTCACTCTTTTTTCAAAATTCTTTAATTAAAAGCAGCCCCCTATGACCTGCTCTCAAACATCCGGGATCTAAGGCGCGAAAGCCTCTTTTAAAAAAATTTCTTAGCCCCAAAAAAACACTTACCAATCCTTCGTTCTCAAAGCAATCTTTCCGCCAGGGGGACGAGGGGATTGCATCCCCTCGCGGAATTCCAAGGGGCAGCGCCCCTTGTCAGCAGACCGTAGCGCAAGCTCAAGCGGCGCGCCCCCTGTATAACTATCCATCTATTCTTTGGGTGTGAAATGGTCTTTCCAGAACATGAGCCGCTGGCAATTGGGGCAGGAAAGAATCTGTAGCCCCTTTTGCAATTCGATAAAATTTTGCGGCGGAATGGATATATTACATCCCGAGCAGATTCCTGCCGTAACATGCACAATGACAGGGTGCTGCAAACGCTCACGAATAAATTCATAACGAACGAAGATGGGCATGGGCACATCTTTACCAACCTGCCCGCGCTGAGTTTTCAGAACTTCAAGGGCTACCTTGGCTTTTTCTGTACGCTCGGCAAGGCTTGTTTCGCAGGTGGCCAGCTCTGCTTCAATGCCGGCAAAACGCTGATCAATTTCATCTTGCAGAACACGCTGCCGCGTTACTTCTTCCGCCAGAGCAATCTGCTCTTCTTCTCTGTTGCGGTTCACTCTTTCAAGAGAATCCATTTCCCGCACCATGGCGTGATATTCCTTGGTATTGCCTGCCTGCATAAGCTTACCTTTGCTCTTTTTGATGCGGGCGCTGTCATCTTCCATTTCAAAGCCAAGCCGTTTTTCCTGTTCACGCAAATGTGCCATTTTATCTAGCTGGCGTGTGCGCTGGTCTGTGGCTTCCGTAAAACGCGCCCGAAGGGCTTCCAACTCACGCGGAGCACTGTCAAGCTCCTGCTGCAAAACATGTATTTCGTCATCTACCTTTTGCAAGGCAATAAGCTGTTCTATTTGTTTCAGATAAAGACTCAAAGGTATATCCTCCTTACTAGAGCGGTTAACTATGCGATAGTTGAACTGCTCTGGCAGATGCGCCAGCAGATGCCCGCGTAGCGTGTCGTTTTATTGGCATTTTGCCCAACCTTGAAATACAACATTTCAAAATTACTAAGCTCTAGAGACCGTTGCACATTTGATTTTATTGAAAAAATATGAATTACAATAATTTCGAAGTACTCCTTCCAAGGATATTACATTCTAAGCCAACGGCTTACTGCTTAACCTTATACCATCCCCACAGGGATAAGAGGCTGCAACGGATCAAAACCAGGGAAAAATGTAACCGGAATGGAAAGATGCTGCTGCAGCTCATGGGCAAACTGCCGCATCATTTCTTCTTCAAGACAAAAATGCCCCACATCCAGCATACAAAGAGGCGATTCAAGAGCAGCGTGATACTTCACATCACCTGTAATAAAGACATCTGCCCCCATTTCTGCGGCCAAATGCGCCAGAGAACTGCCAGAACCCGGGCAACAGGCAATACGCCGCACACGCTCCTGCACGGGGCCGCACACCTGCCACGAACCCTTACCCAGAACCTTTGCAAGGGAGGTGCAGAACGCGGAGAAAGAGGCGTAAGCAGGCAGATCGCCAATAAAGCCAAGCCCGTTACCACAGGCATCCGTCGCCTCAAGCACTTGAATATTTTCAAGTGCAAGAGCCTTTGCAAGCCAACGGACTGGGCCATGCGGGTTGCCGTCAAGAGAAGTATGAGCGCTGTAAAGCCAGCAAGAATGCGCCAAAAGAAGGGAAAGGGTAGTAAGATAATCATCCGCTTTATTGGGAAAACGCGGCTTCATGGAAAGCGGATGGTGAGAAAGAATGAAATTGGCCCCCCCCGCGAGGGCGGCCCGAATGGCAGGCAGGGTGGGATCAAGCAAAACAGCAAGGTGAGTGACCTTCTCGCAAAAAGCAGCCACCTGAACACCGCAAACATCCCACGACAGAGCACGCTCAGGCGGCGCCGTTTTTTCTATAACTGTAATGATTTCAGATGGTTTCATTAATTGACACCATATGTTAAAAAAGGTGTTTTCACAGCAATGCCGTGAAAACACCTGTATAAAAATAACCGTGCTCGTGCGCGGAGTACCACTGCATCATTTATTCCAATGCTATAAATACAACTACCGTAAAGCAGCCAGCCCCGACTTTTCCTTGCCGCGTACAGCAGCATTCCTATCAATATAGGGAGCATTTTTTTTTGTCAATAGCGTTGTTATGAAGAAAGTGTGCGAACTCACTGCCAGCGGCGACCCCCCTGGGTGACTATACCCAATTGGTCAAGTACGCGCATGGCGAAATGGGCCGATACATCCGGCAAGGTATAGGTATCCGCATAGTACGCAGGGCACGGAGGCATGATCGTAGCTCCTGCCTCCGTTGCTGCGAGCATGTTCGTGAGGTGAATACGGGAAAAAGGTGTTTCCCGCGTCGCCAACACAAGGGGGCGGCGTTCCTTAAGAGTAACATCCGCTGCACGATGAATGAGATTTTGCCCACAGCCTGTGGCAATGGCCGCAAGGCTTGCCATAGAACATGGGCAAATCACCATACCTGTATGCTGCCAAGACCCACTTGCCATGGGTGCAGCGAAATCAGACGGATCATGCACGTGATGGGCCAGTGCCAGTATATCCTGTCGCCCACCCTCGTGCATAAGTACTTGTTGCGCATTGGCTGAAACAATAAGATGCACCTCAAGAGCAGGCTGCACCGTTGCCAGTGCAGCCAAAAGCGCCTGAGCCAAGCAGATACCGCTTGCGCCAGTAATACCTACAACCACGCGAGGAGGGATCACATTTTTCCCTTTACAAAGAGAACTCGAAGGAAAGGAACATATATTGTCAATTACCAGCGAAAATCAAACACCACCTTAATATCCGGGTGTAAAGAATAACACATAGGACAAGCGTGCATGCTCTTTTCAAGGGCACTTTTGTCTTCAGCGCTGTACGGGCGCTGAGGCATAAGGCAAACAACTTCCACCGCCGTAATACGGCGAGGCCCAATGCCCATAATTTTGGTTATTTCAAGGCGCATTCCTGTAATATCCAAGCCATTCTGCTCCGCATAAATAGCCATAACAGTCATGGCGCAAGTGCCAAGAGCTGTTGCGCATAAATCCGTGGGGGAAAAAGCCTCGCCCTTGCCGTGGTTATCCACAGGGGCATCTGTCAAAATGGTAGCACCACTGGCAACATGCGTGCATGTGCTACGAAGGTTTCCAAGATATTCAGCAGTAACGGTAGGCATAAAAAAACTCCTTATAGTTAAAACAGTTCGGTAATTGTTTCCTGCTGAAAAAAAGACACACTACGCAATGTGTTTCAGCCGCGAAAGTTCGGTATCAACAAACTCTATTTAGCATAGCCGGTGGCGCGACGCTCACGAATAACAGTGACGCGAATTTGCCCCGGATAGGTAAGGTTGCGCTCAATTTTCTCCGAAATATCTTTGCAAAGCAGATAGGTTGAGTCGTCATTTACATCATCGGAATTAACCATAACGCGCACCTCGCGCCCTGCCTGGATAGCATACGCTTTGGCTACTCCCTCAAAACTTGTGGCTATGTTTTCGAGATCCTCAAGGCGCTTAACATAGTTTTCAAGGAGTTCTTTCCGAGCGCCCGGACGAGCCCCGGACAAGCTGTCTGAAGCCTGCACAAGCACAGCAATGGTGGATTGCGGTGGTACATCCTCGTGGTGAGCGGCAATGGCATGAACAATATCCTTGCTTTCACCATATTTTTTAGCCACATCCGCGCCAATAGTAGCGTGAGAGCCTTCAATTTCATGGTCAAGAGCCTTGCCCAAATCATGTAACAGACCGGCTCGCTTGGCTTTTTTAATGTCAAGATTCAGCTCACCCGCCATCACGCCACACAGAGAGGCCACTTCAATAGAGTGCTGAAGCACATTCTGCGAAAAACTAGTACGAAACTTAAGCTGGCCAAGAAGACGAACAATATCAGGGTGAATGCCGTGGACTCCCGCATCGAAAGTGGCTTGCTCACCCACTTCCCTCACGTGTACCTCAAGCTCCTGTTCCACCTTTTTTACGATATCTTCAATGCGGGCCGGGTGAATACGTCCATCTTGAATAAGCCGCTCAAGGGACATTTTTGCAACTTGCCGCCGCAAAGGACTATACGCAGAAAGAATAACGGTTTCCGGCGTATCATCAATGATAAGGTCAACGCCGGTAGCAGCCTCCAGGGCTCGAATATTGCGGCCCTCGCGGCCTATGATGCGGCCTTTCATATCTTCGCTCGGCAGCGTCACTGTGGTAACAGTCTGCTCCGCCACATAGTCACCCGCATAACGCTGAATGGAAGTGGCAAGAATTTCTTTAGCTTTTCTATCAGCCGTTTCCCGCGCTTCTGTCTCGATAAGGCGCATCATGCGGGCAGCTTCATGGCGGGTGCGGGCTTCCACCTCACCAAAAAGGCGGGTTTTTGCTTCTTCCACTGTGAGGCCGGAAATTTCCTGAAGGCGCTCTTCCTGTTCGGTCAAGCGGTGAATAAGAGAAGATTCCAGATCTTCCAGATCTTTTTCCTTGCGAGTAAAATCTTTTTCAATAGTCAGAAATTCCAGTTCCTTCTGGCGAACGCCTTCCAGCTTTACATCCAGCTTGTCAGCGTGTTCCTGCACCTTTTTCTCTTTCGTCTTAATTTCACGCTCACGCTCTCTCAGCTCATCTTCCATACTGCGTTTGGTTTCAAGAACTTCATCTTTTCCCTGAAGGACAATTTCCTTTTTTTGGGCAAGAGCTTCTTTTCTGGCTTCTTCAATAATGCGGCGGGCTAGTTCCTGAGCGGCGGCTACGCGCTTGGAGTTTATAATTCGCGGGAAGAAATAACCCAGTATCCCCCCCACCAGGACTGCCAGAATAAGAAGAAAAAAGGTAAGGGACTCCATGGAAACCTCATATATAGCGGACATAGGCCCGGTGAATCGTAGGGAAACTCCCCCAGTGTGGGCGGCCGGCAACACCGCATGAAGAGGAAAAAAGAAGAAGCCTGCTTCTTTCCATATATGCCACGCATAAGGACAAAGAAGCAGGCCAAAGAGCAGGCGGATGTGACTATCCTGCTGAAGGGGAGAAGATGTAACCCCGATGGCGCCGTGCAGCCATCCTCCCGCAGGACCGTAATGTGCCCACGGCGGGAAAATAAGACGTTCGTTAGGCTTCCCGGTCAAAGCCGGGTATGCACACGGAAAAGCGTCGGCAGATCCCTTTATGAATGCTTGTGAGGCCAGCGACGGAAGCCGGCACGGGCGCTTCAGGGTTATCATCCTAGGCGGAGGTACCCGCCTTTTTCTCTATATTGGCAAGAAGCTGTGTAAGTTTGCATTGCATCCCGTTTTTTTCGTCCTGCATACTCAGAACGTCATCCGCAAGGGCAAGGGCAAGGTATGTCAGTAGCTTCTCTTTGCTTAAATGTCCACCATGCTGACTGAGCTTTGCGTATCGCTCTTCCAGCAATGCCAAGGCACGCTCCACTCGCTTTGGATCCGCCTCTGCCTTAAATGAGACATCCAACCCAAGCACGTTCAGAGAGTGGCTTTGCATGTATTACCCGTTATTAGTCCGTTCCCGAAGGCGGTGCAAAATACTTTCCATACGGTGAAGAGCAGCGTTGTTCTTGGCCCGCTCCTGTTCAAGCTCATCCCGCAAGTAGGCCTGCTCAGTCAAGGTAATATCATTTTCCGCAAGCTTGTTTTTCAGCTCACTATTTTCTTGCTGAAAAGCCTCAACCTGCGACAAAAGTGTATCTATATGCTGTTCTAGCTGTTCTAATATGTCCATATCCATAACTTACCTCAAAACCTGTATGGACGCAAGTACGATTCTCTCTGCGTCTGTAATTAATAATTTTGTAGCCCCAATACGGCGAGATGGTCTGTAAACTGCTTGCAAAAACGTTCTGCATCAAAGGTCTGCGCATAACGGATTATATGCTGTGGGTCAAACTCTTTTTCCTTTTCTTCAAAACGCACAATGCATTCCGCAACGCTTGCGCTGTCCTGCTTATGAAAGAAAAATCCCGTTTCACCGTCTCTCACGCTTTCCAGTGCCCCCCCACGCCCATAGGCAAGCACGGGACGCCCCGCAGCCATAGTCTCAAGAGGTGTAATGCCAAAATCTTCTTCACCCGGAAAAATCAAGGCTCTGCAATTTTGAACAATGCGCCGCAACGGTTCCTTTTCCAGCCAACCTGCAAAGGTAACTGTCGGGCCCGCCATGGCAGAAAGCTTTTTCCGTTCTGAGCCATCGCCCACAACAACCAGTCGCCTCCCCAGACGCGTGCACGCCTCAATGGCAAGCTCCGCACACTTATACGGTATAAGCTGCCCAAGGAAAAGGTAATAGCCCCCGTGTTCCGTCATAACGCCGTCCGCCGGAGTAAACGCTTCCACATCTACCGGAGGGTGAATGACCGTTGCGTCTCGTCGATAATGCCGCGCAATCCGGCGGGCAACATGCTCAGAATTTGCGATAAAATGATCCACCCTGTTAGCAGAGAGAGCATCCCACATACGCAGGTAGTGAGCGCAGGGCCGCCAGAAAAAACGGGTCACGGGGGAACAGTCTTGTAAATAAGACTGATAATTATCCCATAGATATCGCATCGGGGTGTGGCAATAACAAACGTGCGGCACTGAAGAATCCGTCAAAACACCTTTGGCAGGGCCAGACTCTGAGCTGATAACTAAATCATACCCACGTAAATCTAGTTGCTCCAAAGCAAGAGGCATAAGGGGCAGATACGTTTGGTATTTCTTAACGGCAAAGGGCAACTTCTGGATAAAGCTTGTCTTGACGTTATGCTGCCGAATAAGAGGCGATACAGCCTCCGGCGCGTACACATGTGTGAAAATATCAGCCTGCGGAAAAATGCGACAGAGCGCTTCCAGCACCTTTTCGCCGCCACGCATGGTCACAAGCCAATAATGCACCAAAGCAACGCGCATGTATATTTCCAAGGGCTAAAGGGCCAACAGCACAAACTTCCACACAAACCAAAAGTAACTCGCAATCGCACAAGCGACTCTCAGCAAAACAAAAATAACCGTCAACCTTTGAGAAGCTTACAATACTTTGTACATTCAAGGCAAGTCATCTTGACAGGGATTCCGGAGAAGTTTATACCTCTCCTTGGGTCGGGTGGCGGTAACGCCGCCAACTCCGCCAGATTTGAAAGAAAGCAACGGTAACGGTTGTGCCGGGTACTCGACCCTCTTAAGGCATGAAGTCATAATGATTTCATGCCTTTTATTTTACTTATCCGACAGCAATAGCTTTTAGCATTAGCTGCATAATTGAGGCCTTTGTTCCCTCAGGAATAAAAGACAAAACAGAGGCCCGACCGTAATTGCCGGATCTTGTGATCAATCACGTCTAGAGGCCATTGCACAATGGCCTCTGGCAACTGCACAGCAGGTGCCCGCAAGCGAACAGCGCAACGTGCCTTTATTTCAAAGCAGCTTCTGCTTTGAAATCATTCGATAAAAACTATGTCTTCTCTTGGTATTCGGGTTTTAAGGTTTTTTAAAAGACTTTTTAAAGGCAACTAAATAGGGTTCGTTGCATTGTGTAACGATCTCGTCTAACGGAAGTCAACTTCAACGCGACGATTCAGGCGACGGCCTTCATCGCTGCTGTTTTCAAATTTAGGCATGGATTCTCCATAGCCACGGATATCGATGGAAGCGGCAGGCACGCCCTTCGTGATCAAGTAAGCCTTAACGGAAGCTGCACGGCGATCCGAAAGAACTTGATTAGATCGGTCGGAGCCAATGGCGCATGTGTGCCCTTCAATTCGCACCGGAGCGTTGTTCTGGCGAAGTGTGCTGGCTAGGTAATCAAGAAGAGCAGCAGACGGACGGGTTATTTCAGCAGAGCCAAGAGCGAACTGAACACTACGCAGACTGACCGTGCCACCGCAAAATACATCACGTACGAAATTGTCAACAGCGGCATCGCTGGCGATCAGTTCAATAGCGCGGATGTTAACACTCTTGCCGGGCTTCAGGGCAGCAATGCTGTCCAGGGCCTTCTGGCCATCTGCGGTATCAGCAACGGAGATGATGTGGAACACAAGGTTGGGATTAGCTGCAACAGCTGCCTGAGCGGCTGCAAGAGCGTCCATACCACGGTTGCCTTCACCGTCTGTTACAAGGATAACAGCAGCAGGAGCAGCCATAGCATTGTAACGGGTGTTAGACCAGTAAGCAATGCCATCACCCATTGGGGTAAGGCGGTTGAACACTTCGTAGGTTTCCTTCAGGCTGTTGATGCCCTGACGGATAGCGTCCTTGTTGTAAGGCTGAGGAGGCACGATCTCTGCATTTTTAGCAAAGGTGTGCAAGCTACTTTTGTAGTACAACACGGGAATACGCTCGTTGACGCGCAAAAGAGCTTTGCGAGCCATAGCAAACTTCATCATGTCGTCAGTCTTGTGTTTCATCATCATGGACCCGGAATAGTCCAGAAGAATGTCAAAACTGCCTATTTTTGCCCTGGCGCATCCAATAGGATCTGCACTGGCTGTTGCGGCAAAAGCCACCATTAACAGGGTGATCAAGGTCATCAAGACAAATCTCTTCACGATTTCCTCCCGCATGAGGCATTGTATAATGCCTTCAAATCAAGTTACTCCAGAGCAAGATGCATAAGGGACAGATACGTTTGATATTTCTTAGCGGCAAAGGGCAGCTTCTGGGTAAAATTTACCTGAACGGTCTGCTACCGAATAAGAGGTGGTACAGCCTCCGGCGCGTACACATGTGTGAAAATATCAGCCTAATCATTAGCTTATTAGCATTAGCTGCACTGTGCAACACATGCTAATGTATAAGTAAACTGCTCTAATAGCAGACCGGTAAGTGCTTCATGTAGCATGAGGCATTTACCGGTCATTTATTTTAAGTCTAGGTTACGCAAATTCGCCTAGAGCATCCGCCCACGCCATCGGTGTGGGCTTTCAAACAGATTCTGCAAAATAATTAATAGGTCCACTTTCCATCAACATACTTCACAAGTTCAGTCATGCTTTCACGACGAGCTTCAGTGAAGGGGCCTGCCATAGCAGCCGCGCTGGAAGGAGCCGTGCAGCTGTATTCCACTTCTTCGTAGGTCATTTTACCCACGTAGGTAATGGCTGTGGAGCTTTCAGGCTTCTTGTAGCTGGTCTGCACGTTGGAGTTATCCACGGCAATGTAGCGGCAGGTATATGAACCATCCGCATTTTGTGTTACCTGCTTTTTTTTGGCAGAAGGCATGATGTTGCGGTTAATGGAGGCGATAGTGCTCTGAGCGAAGGCTTGGAGCCTGTTGTTAAGAGCATCACCAGTTTCTGCGCCTTTAGCAACAGGAGCTTCAGCTTTTTTCGACTTTGCCTTTTTAGGGGCGGCTTTAGTTTCAGCCTTCGGAGCCGCTTTAACTTCAGCCTTCGGTGCCGCTTTAGCTGCACCTTTTGCAGCAGCATCGGCTGCATTGGCAGAGGTCACACCGCCAAGCAAAAGACAAAGGCAACTGACAATAGCAACTCGACTGAAAGAGAGAGGTTTGTTCATAAAGGAAAGTATCCTGTGTGGGTGGGGGGTTGCTTTGATAGAAACATAAGGGACAAAACTAATCCGTAAAATTCTTAAAAGATGCAGGTACAATAGAACAAGCAAAAAAAAAACACAAGTAGGCTATTGCCAATTGTAACCAAGTTTTTTATTTGATGCCAAGCCGTACAACTATACAGCGCTTGCAAAAATTCTACTGTGCCCTGCTAAAGAATAAAAGACAAAAAAGAGGCCCGGCAGTATACTGCCGGGCCTCTTTGAGCAATCAAGTCTAGCGGAAGTCAATTTCAGCGCGACGGTTCAGGCGACGGCCTTCATCGGTGCTGTTGTCAAACTTAGGCATGGATTCACCATAGCCACGGGTATTGATGGAAGTGGCAGGTACGCCCTTCTTAGCCAAGTAAGCCTTAACGGAAGCTGCACGGCGATCCGAAAGAACTTGGTTAGACTGGTCGGAACCGATGGCGCATGTGTGGCCATCAATTTGTACCATAGAATTGTTCTGACGAAGCATGCTAGCTACTTCATCAAGGATAGCAGCGGACTGACGGGTGATTTCAGCAGAGCCAAGGGCGAACTGAACACTACGCAGAACGAGCTTGCCACCGCAGAATACGTCACGTACGAACTTGTCAACAGCGGCATCGCTGGCGATCAGTTCAATAGCGCGGGTGTTAACACTCTTGCCGGGCTTCAGGGCAGCAATGCTGTCCAGAGTCTTCTGGCCAGCTGCTGTGTCAGCAACGGAGATGATGTGGAACACGAGGTCGGGCTTAGCTGCAACAGCTGCCTGAGCGGCTGCAAGAGCGTCCATACCACGGTTGCCTTCACCGTCTGTTACAAGGATAACAGCAGCAGGAGCAGCCATAGCATTGTAACGGGTGTTAGACCAGTGAGCAATGCCGTCACCCATTGGGGTAAGGCGATTGAACACTTCGTAGGTTTCCTTCAGGCTGTTGATGCCCTGACGGATAGCGTCCTTGTTGTAAGGCTGGGGAGGCACGATCTCTGCATTTTTAGCAAAGGTGTGCAAGCTGCCTGTGTAGGTCAACATGGGGATACGCTCGTTGACGCGCAAAAGAGCTTTGCGAGCCATAGCGAACTTCATCATGTCGTCAGTTTTGTGTTTCATCATCATGGACCCGGAATAGTCCAAAAGAATGTCAAAACTGCCTATTTTTGCACTGCAGTTTTCAAGAGGAGCTGCACCAGCTGTTGCGGCAAAAGCCATCATCAGCAGGGCAACCAGGGTCATCAGGGTAAATCTCTTCATGATTTCCTCCAAAATGGTAAAGTGTACTACGGACATTAAGATAATCAGCTTCACTTGCTGGATACAAAGTAAGGGACTTTTAGAAAAAAAACAAGTCCCCTTGGCAAAAATCCTGTAAAATATATTTACAATCATTGTGCCGCAATATCCTCAGGCCTATAAAATAAATCTGTTACTCAACGGACTTATTTTAGGCAAACGCTCATATTCGAACCATTACTCAATCTGCAAAACCATTCGATATGCCCAGCTCCACCAATTCATCAAGGGTGGGGTGGGCAAAAATGATGTTGAGGGATTCGTTCCTGCCAATGCCATCACGAATTAAAAGCGCTGCAATGCTGACCAGATGAGAGGCGTGATGCCCCACTGCCGTGACCGATTGCAACACGTTGTCCACCCAAACCAGCTTGACAAATCCATCGGTGTGCCCGTAGGCGTGCGCCATGGGACTACGCGACATGGGGATTGTCGATACAGCAACATCCTTGTTCAGCTTCCGCAACTCCGCTTCTGTCGGGCCCACTCGCATAATCTCCATAGTTCCATAAATACAGGAAGGCATGGCGGAAGGAGCGTACGGAGCTTCGGTTTTTCCGGTTAAATGGCGAACGACATACTTACCTTGATCAATAGCGGCATGTGAAATAGGGGCACGCGCATTAATATCGCCAATGGCATAGACATTCTTGCCACAGCGCAAACACGAATCAGTATCAAGCGCGCCTGTAGGCTTAACGGCAAGATTGGCGGCCTCAGGCTTGAGGGCGGCAAGGGCGGGGCGACGGCCAATGGCAAGAAGCGCATCGGCGGCATGAATACACTCGCCACTTTCAAAGGTAAGAAGCGCACCCGCCGCATCACTGACCAGAGAGGCTATTTTTTTACCAAGGTGTACTTGCCAACCTTGCTGTTGGGCATAGCGCGCAATGGTTTCACCTGTTTCCGGGTCTTCACCGGGCAAGAGGCGAGGCGAGCCTTCCACAAGAACAATCTGACTGCCAAGCCTGTGAAAAAGCTCTGACAGCTCAAGTCCAATGGCACCACCCCCCACAACGATCAGGCTTTCGGGAACCCTCTTAAGGTTCAAGATACCTGCTGAGGTATGCACATGAGCTCCATCCGGGCGCATGGTGGGAAAAAAAACCGGTACAGTGCCAACAGCAACAACAGCCGACTGAAAAGCCAGAGTGTGCTCTTCCACTCCCTGCACGTGAACAGTATGCTCATCCATAAAGGAGGCTTTCCCCGCGAAAAAGCTCACCCCGGCAACATGCAGGCTCTCCTGCAACCGTCGACGCTCTTCCTTAAGGTAGGCATTTTTTCGATCCTGTAGGGCTGCAAAGTTTATATGCAGGTCTCCGCTGGCAACGGCACACTGCTTTTGTGCCGTTCCAAGGGAAAGGGAACAGGTAGCACCCAACAGGAATTTTGTGGGAATACAGCCGGAATTAAGACAGGTTCCCCCCAGGAAGGCGGCTTCGACAAGAGCTGTTTTTACCCCGGCCTGCACCGCATCAAGGGCCGCCCGCATTCCGGCCGGCCCTGCTCCTATTACAAGAAGATCATACATCTTGCTGTGCATGATATTAGACTTCTTTGACAATCATGGCGCGAGCCGCCTTTGTCTCATCCAGCCGTCGCACAGGCAAGGTCACGGGAGCATCCGTGAGGCGTTCGGGAGTTTCAACTGCACTTTCAATTATCGCAATTAAATCATCGCAAAAGGCGTCCAGCATTTCCTTGCTTTCCGTCTCTGTCGGCTCAAACATGAGGCATTCTTTGACTATAAGCGGGAAATAGATGGTTGGAGCGTGGTACCCCTTGTCCAACAAGGCCTTTGCCAAATCAAGGGCATGCACGCCCCGCTCTCCGTATGCGGCAAGAGGAGTAGCGGAAGCCACAAACTCGTGCATACAAATTCTGTCATAAGGAATGGATAAGTGATCCCGAAGGCGGGCCAGCATGTAATTGGCATTCAGAACGGCATAATCAGACACCCGCTTAAGTCCCATTTTACCAAGACGCAGCATGTAGGCATAGGCACGGAGAGTAATGCCAAAGTTTCCATAAAAAGGAGCCACTTGCCCTATGGATTGCGGCAAGGCGTGGTTCAGGGCAAAACTGCCGTCATCATTTTTGACAACACGCGGGCCAGGTAAAAAGGGAATAAGCTTTTCACAGACGCCCACCGGGCCAGCACCTGGGCCACCCCCGCCATGCGGTGTTGCCATGGTTTTATGCAAGTTCAGGTGAACAACGTCAAAGCCCACATCACCCGTGCGCATACGCCCCATAATGGCGTTAAAGTTCGCACCATCGTAGTAGAGAAGGGCATCTACAGCGCGCAATTTTTTTACAATGGCAGGCAAGTGCTTTTCAAAAAGCCCAAGAGTGTTGGGGCAAGTCATCATAAGCGCTGCCACAGAGTCATCAAGAACAGCTTCCAAAGCTTCCGGATCCACAAGCCCGTCTTTAGATGCAATGTTAATGACTTCATACCCGGCAAGAGCGGCGGTTGCGGGGTTGGTGCCGTGTGCTGAATCCGGGCAGATTACCTTAGTTTTCTTGTGCCCCTTGGCCCGGTGATATGCGGCAATCAGCAGAATGCCCGTCAGCTCACCCTGAGCCCCAGCCATGGGATGCAAAGTAAAGGCTTGCATTCCTGTAACTTCCTGCAAGAGCTGCTCGGTATTCCACATCACTTCAAGACAGCCCTGGGCATACTCATCTGCCACCTGTGCCGCGAGGGGATGGGCATGCGCAAAACCCGGTAACCCGGCGGTATATTCCGTGAATTTTGGATTATACTTCATGGTGCAGGAACCCAGGGGATAAAAATTGGTATCAACCCCATAATTCTTACGCGACAATAAGGAAAAGTGCCGCACAACATCAAGCTCAGATATTTCAGGCAAAGCAGGAGGCTGCGTACGCAACAAATCCTGCGGCAACATATCGGCAGCGTTTTTTTCCGGTTGCCGAGGAAGTACCGCTGTGCGGCCCGTAACGGATTTTGCAAAAATGGTGCTCATAGAATATCTCCCAGCGCTTTGGCAAAAAGGGCAATGTGGCGGGGTGTTGTCTTTTCCGTGCAGGCAACCAAAAGTGCCGTGGAAAGCTCCGGATACCAGCGTCCAAGGGGTATACCTGCCAAAATACCTTGGCCTGCCAGCTTCTGCACAGCAATTTCTGCCGCAATGGGCAGGCGCACAGCAAATTCATGCGCGTAGGGCTTATTATGCAGAAGGGTTACCCCAGGCAGGGCGGTCAAAGCAGCCGCGGCTTCGCGGGCACGAAGCATGGAGAGCTCCGCCGTGCGCGTAAGCCCCACAGGCCCAAGCAGACAAAGATGCATCAGGGCGCGTAAAGCGCACAAAGCCTGATTCGAACAAATATTGGAGGTTGCCTTGGCCCGGCGTATATGCTGCTCCCGCGCCTGCAAGGTCAGCACGTAGCCCGGCTTTCCCTCCAAGTCTTCTGTACGACCGACGATGCGGCCGGGCATTTGCCGTACCATATCCTTGGTACACGCCATAATGCCCAGAAACGGCCCCCCAAAAGCCATGGGCAAACCGATGGACTGCCCCTCCGCCACAGCGATATCCGCTTTCATCTCACCGGGCGTTTTCAGCACGGCCTGCATAACGGGATTAACGCCAATAATGCTTGTCGCACCGTGCTCTCGCGCTGTAGCAAAAAGCGCGCTGTAATCATGCACGCTCCCCATAAAGGCAGGGTTTTGCACAATAACAGCCGCCGTTTTTGTAGAAACAGCTCTGGTTAAGGCCTCCATGTCCGGGCAACCCTGCTGGTGCGGCACCACCGTTATTGCTATCTGCAAATTTGCGGTAAGCGTTGCCAACATAGCCCGATACAGCGGGTTTACCGCAGCATCCACAACCAGTTCGTCACGCTGGGTAGCGCGTACAGCCATCATAGCTGCTTCAAAAATAGCCGAGCCGCCATCGTAAACTGAAGCATTGGCAACATCAAGCTCAAGCAAACGACAGACCGCCGTTTGATACTCAAAAATCGCCTGAAGCGTGCCCTGGGCTGCCTCCGGCTGGTATGGGGTATATGCCGTATAAAATTCCCCGCGTGAGCTTAAGGCATCAACTGCTTTGGGAATGCTGTGGTCATAGACGCCGCCGCCAAGAAAAGAAGCACGAGGCTGGCTGTTGCGCTGCGCCATATCCTCCAGCATTGCCACTGTGTCCGCTTCTGAAAGCCCCTCTGGCAAGGAAAAGCTTTGGGGATGCATGTGGGGCGGAATATCCGCAAAAAGATCGTCCAGGTTTTTTACGCCAATACGGGCGAGCATTGCAGCGGTATCATGCGAAGTGTGGGGGATAAAAGGCATACACTGCTTCCTTGAAAAGGTTTGGATAGAGCCTGTTACCACTGTGTCTTTTTGTTCTCTTTCTGCGTTACACGTATTCCGTGCTGGGGTCATGTATATCGGTATACACTTCCTCCGCTCGGGCTTCGCGTGCCTAGGCAAAAAACAAAAAAAATTAGCGGTAACAGGCCCTAAATAGTATCTAATAGACTCTTTTTCCTACCGGCGGCAGAAAACAAAAGAGCATTATTTGACGACATTATCTAGGAACTTGTTGCTATCAGCTTTTCGTATGCCGCGGCATCCAAAAGACCTGTAGGCTCCGCGGCAAGCTTGACACGAATCAGCCAACCCGCATCGTAGGGGGATTCATTAATTTTTTCCGGAGCATCATTCAAAGCTTCGTTAATAGCAATAACCTCGCCCGCAACCGGGCAATAAATTTCGCTGGCGGCTTTAACAGATTCCACCGCACCCATTTCCTGACCGGCGACAAAAACTTTCCCAACATTGGGAAGGTCCACAAAGGTAAGATCGCCCAGTTGCTCCTGCGCAAAAAAAGTAATCCCCACAACGGCTTCGCCACCTTCAATACGAGCCCATTCATGGGAAGAAGCGTATAACAAATCAGGTTTCACAGACATGCGGGTACTCCTGAAAATACAGAAATTAAAGTGTGTGTTATTTCACAGAGGTCAGGGCAATGCCCAACTTGGTAATTTCCTGCAAAAGAATAGCCTGGTTAATTGGCTTAACAATATAGCTGGCCGCATCACCCAGAAAAAAAGCATCGTGTAAAGCTTCTGAATTATCAAGGCCAGAGATCATAATAATCTTGACCTGCTTCTCTGGAGTGATCTCCTTTTCCTTCTCAATGGAGCGAATTTCACGCACAGCCTGCTGCCCATCCACATTCGGCATAAGAATGTCCATGGTTATCATATCATAGGGCTCGCCATCCTTAAGGGCCTGCGCGAACGCCTCCACTCCCTCTTCACCATCGGTGGCAATATCAACATCGCCGTATGCCCTGAGCAAACGCTGCATCAACTTGCGAGCTTCAAAATCGTCATCTACAACGAGAAAGCGCATAAGGTATCCCTTAACGTAGTTACTCCCCAGAAAAGAGCCTGGAAAAGTGCCAAGGCAAAAATTTGCCCCCAAAACCTGCCCCCACAGTTTGCACTAGCACTAAGTGTAACTGGGACAGACAAGAAGGTCAAGCTACCCCGGTACGGCTTAATAGGGTAAGCCTTTATTAACCTGTCAAAATTTAAGGGATAACCCATGCGAGTAAAAAACACAAAAGAATATAAGGAAAAACACTGCATGCCATCCCACTTGCGGCCAATGCGCAACAGACTCAAACGCTACTCCCGTGCCAAGCGCCTGGTAACAAACATAAGCACTGCCATCATAGAAATTACAAGGCCTGTCCCCACTAGCAGGGCAAAATCCTCCATGCGCAACAGGGCAAAAAGCAGCGAATATAAGCCGCAAAGCAGTATTCCCATGAAAAGGCCTTTCAAAAGACTGCGCAAGGCGGCAGCAATATACAGACTATTCATAAGCACCGTGACAGTGCTGGCGGCAATAAAGGCCTTGAGAAATGACGTATGCTCGCCAAGGGACAACAGCACCAGGTAGAACAGGGACATGGACAGCCCCACCATGGCGTACTGCAACAAATGCATCCGCTTGCGAGTGACCATCTCAAAAGCAAAAAGCGCCACAAAAGAAACAGCTATGAACAAAATGCCATACTTCACGGCACGCAACGACATACGGTACAAAGAGACCACTTCCTGCAAATCGACCCCGGCGCTAAATTCACTCAAAGCCGCTTTCCGATAATCGTCAGAAGAAGAGCCGGAATGCGCAAAAGCTGTGCTGCCCAACTCACCCACCTGTGGATACGTGCGCGTAAGGTTGCTGATATTCCATTTTGCAGAAAACCCGGTACTTGTGATGGTGCGTTCTTCCGGTAAAAGATTACCTTGAAAATTGGGGGAGGGCCAAGAGCCGACCACTGTTATCAGGCTTTTTTCTCCTACAGGAGTAAAGTAGATACCCCCGCTTCCCCGTATTTGCAGCGTTAAGGAGAAGTCCTGAGGTTTTCCGGCCAAAGCGGGATTAAGGGGAATATCCGCATGAAAGCCTGAAACAAGAATATTCTCCGCATTGGTTCCGGGTGTGTAGGCTCCCATGGTAACACCAGCCCACTGCACAGGCGGGGCGTCGGAAATGGTCTTTAAATCCGTAATGCCAATAGCGAACCAGGCCTTTTCCCACTGCACCGCATGAAGATTTTCAGCGAATTTGTCCGCCGTCGGCAGAATAAAACTTCCATTCACAGCTACCGGAGCATTGTAGAGAGCTTGTCGATAAATACCCCGATATCGAATTTCAGGGTCAAGAGTTGCGTCAAAATGCACAGTATTGGGTAAAAAAACCTTGTACCGCTGTGTATATTCCCGCTCCACTACGTCTTTACTTTCATCCTGTCCTTTCACCTTCACAACAACGGTTCTTTTAACATCTGCCCAGGTAACATAAGGAACAACCAAAATAGGGCCACTGATGGTCTGCTTTTTTCCCCAGGAGGAGGCGATATTATTTGTAGCTTCTCGGTGCAGCGATTCTCTCTCGGTAACAATGTCATAAACGAAATCTAACGGAATAAGCAGGATCAGGGTAATAACACCGATAAGAACACAGCGCAGCAAAGGGCTGCCCTGAATTTTGTGATACAGGGAAGTAGCCTCGGCAGCTTCAGTTTCTTCCTCAGCGTGAGGGGCAAGGCCGGATTGAGAAGTAGCCACAGTGCTTTCCTTGGGAGTGAAAGTCGACAAATTATGAGAGATTTCAGTGTGTTCAGTAGAAACAGCAGCGTCAGAAGGTGAAGCAACGTGCCTTGGCGACGTGCGCTTACGGAACTTTTGCGCCGTTGAGCGAGACTTGATGAAATGCCAAAGGCCGTAGACAGCAAAGCCTGTCACCAAAAGAATAATCAGAAAGATGATGAGAAGAACAGGAACAAGTAGAGAAGCCACTCAGCGCCTTCCTTTGTGAGGTCATTGCCCAATGCGAGGTCATTGCCCAATTGAAGTTCGTTGCACAATGCAACGAACTCTGGCGGTTGCGCAGCAGTTGCCAGAGGCCATTGTGCAATGCCCTCAATTGATGTTGTGGGAGTTCAATATACACAGAATCTTTGCACGTAAAATAGTAACATAGCCAATAAGACATAATAGCGCAATGCCCTCACGGTAGAGAGGTCAGCGCAGCAGGTGCTACCGCTTGGGCGGCAGGCAAAAAGCGCTTACATTAGAAATGCCCCTTGACAGAGCGGCCAAGAGGTGCTTCTATATATAATATATGTAGACATAAGGAGAATCTTGTATGCGGGTACCCTTTCATGCCATAAATAAAATACTTGTTGTTTTTGTTGCCCTGTTTCTGCTTTCTTCCGGGAGCAGCCTGGTGGCGACAGCACAGGCAAAAGAGACAACCATTCCCCCGGTACGCCTTGAGGATTGGAAAAAATCTACCCAGGCAGAGCAGCGCGCCTTTCTTCTGGGTCTTGCCACCATGCTTGAGCTTGAAAAAGAATGGCAGGGAAAGCATCCTCTCCCTCTCAAACAAAGTTTGGTGAATAGCTGGACACAGGGCCTTAATGGTGTAACATTTACACAACTAACAGAGTTTATTGATGAATACAGCACTCAGCACCCCGACGAGCTTGATAAGCAGGTTGTAGAAATCTTGTGGTTCAAGTATGTGCAACCACATGTAACTGCGCAGAAAAAAGCTGGCCGGTAACTCCAGGAGAACACTATGAACGCTATAAATATACGTTTGGGAGTCATAACACTATTGGTAGCTTTTGCCTTGGGCGGCTGCACTAATATGACTAAGACCCAGCAGGGTGGATTAAGCGGAGCCGCAGGTGGAGCCCTTGTTGGGGCTGGTATAAGCGCCATTTCCGGCGGTAGCGGCGGCGTTGGCGCTGTTGTGGGTGGCGTGCTTGGTGGAGTGGCTGGAAGCATCTACGGGCATAACCAAAGCAGCTCAGGCAAGAAATAGTTTTGTGCCTTCGCAATAAGTAGGGCGATTGTAAGAGACCCCCAAGGGATTGGCTCCCTTGGGGGTCTCTTTGATAATCGCGCTGTTACAAAAATGCTCTATTTACTCTCTACAACAGGGCTCCAGGCGGGGAAGCTGGCATCGCCTGAGCCTGTGGGCAACAGAACAGCGTTTCCACCGCTGCGGGCAGTGATGTAAAGCTGTTTTCTGCCGTTCCGGGTAGACATAAAGGCAATGAAGTAGCTATCCGGCGCAAAGGCGGGTTCTTCGTCGCTACCAGGGCCAAAAGTAATCTGACGCTCTTCGTTTTTAACAAGGTCATAAACAAAAATACGGTGTCCGCCATCCATCCTGCGGGCAAAGGCAACAAGGGTTCCATCTGGGCTGATGGAAGGATCGGTATTGTAATTACCTTGCTGTGAGATTCGACGCGAACCGCCACCCCTCAGATCTTTAAGAAAGACTTGCGGGCTGCCGAGGCGGCTTGAGGTAAAGGCCATCTTGGCGCCTGCTGCGTCAATGGAAGGAGAAACATCAATGGCGGAACTGTTCTCAAGGGTGCGATCCCGCTGATAAGATGAGGTGAGAGTGAAGATGCTGGGGTTTCTTCCATCCGAAAGGCTGACGGCTACGCGCCCGTCGGGCATGTAGCAAGGGCCGATAACAGTGTTTCCGGGAAACTTGATGCGCTGGGTTGTGCCGCTGCCGACACTGTAAATGCCAAGACCATGTGAGCGGGGCTCAATGTTGGAGAAAACCACAGAACGCCCGTCTGGCGACCAGGAAGGCGAGAGGGATTCGCCGAGAATTTTTGTAAGCTGGTTAAGGTTACGGCCATTGGCTTTTACCGCCCAAATGTCCTTTTTGTTTGCGCCGGAAGTACGCACAAAGGCCAAGGTAGAACTGAATAGCCCACCGCGACCAATGATAGCTTTGAGGAACTCGTCACAAAACTTGTCGGCAACATCCGCAGTGCCTTCATTGCCTCCGGCGACAGCGTAGCGATTTCCAAAGAGAAAGCGCCCATCGGCAACATCAAAGGCACGCAATTCTACCTGTGAAGAATCAATCCAGTTTGTCGTGATAAGCAAACGGGTACCGGCAAGAAGAAACTTTTTAAAATCGATCCCCTGCCCGGAAGGAGCGGAAACCGTTGCACCGCCAGGAATACCCTGAGGATTGATAATTTCAATAAAGGGTAAAATGGACATATTACGAGTGAGGTTCTGCTGCAAGGCATCGGCGCGGCTTAACGACCCCATGGGGGTAGCAAAAACTATTTTCTGCACATTACTGCCGGAACCTTCAATATTCACCGTAAAAGGCGCAGCAAGAGCCGGCAAGGTGAATACACAGCATATCATGACGAGGGCCGCCCGCAAGGCGGGATACAAACGAGAAATAAGGGTGCTACTCATGGCGAAACTCTACCTCATGAGATGGTAATAGGGGTATACCCGGCCTTATTGCCGAGCCATTTCATTAGAATCAAACCGAATATCTATGTTACGCAGATCAGGTCTTGGAGGATTCTCCAGTGTCTGCGTCAACTTAACTGCTGTCACCACAGAAGAATCAAAAAGATTATTCCCGGATGAATTAACAATCCGTACATTTTGCACTTCACCTGTAGGGCTAATCTGCACATTAACCACAGCAACGTAATTTTTACGATCCGCGCGTTGTGTCCATGACCAATTGGGCTTTACTCGAGAGACCACAGAATCCTGGTAGGAACCAAGAACTCCATCTCCATCGCCGCCGCGGCCACCAGGGCCGGTGCCCTTGGCATCCGTGCCTGAGCCGCCCACTTCCTTGCCTAAATCCGCCAGGGCGCCTGAAAGCCCACCCTTACTGCCGCCTGATGAACCGCCGGTGGTGGTCGGCTTGGTTTGTTTCTCCATCCCTTTCAAGGCATCCGCCAGTGACTCCGCCGATTTTGCAGGAGTTGTCGGTGCTGCCGGCTTCGCAGGCGGTGTCGGCTTCGCAGGTGGTGTCGGCGTCGCAGGCGCTGTGGGTTTTACCGGAGCAGGGGTTGGTTTATTCTCCACTGTGGCGTTCTTGAGCGGCGGTTTCACCGGCTCTTTCGGTATGGCAATGGTGTCCGGCGGTGGAGCAGGAACTTTCTGTACAGGCGGCACCACTGGCTTAACCGGCTCGGGAACCTTCTGCTCAACCTTAGTCGGTTGTGGTTCTACTTTATCCGGCTGCTTTTGCTGCGTTGGCGCTTCCAAAGGTTTATTCGCCTGTGTCGGACTCGGCTTCATGGTCTTTGTGGGTGAACCCTCTCCCCCGATAGTAATCTGCCGGATAATGGTGGGAGCATCGGGAGGAGGCAAAATCGTTTCAGGCACCGGCCAGAACAAGACCAACGCCAAGAGGCCAAGGTGTAAACTCAGCGAAAGTAAAAAACTTATTACGCGCCCTTCGCCCACAGTTTAACGTCCCCTGCCTTGTACACCCTGCGACTCAAACTGCCCCGGCGCTGCCGGCCCACCACCCTGCGGCCCCGTTGGCGGAGTATCATCTACACGGTCTGCCACAAGGCCAATATTTTCGATGCCAGCAGCCTTGATACGTCCCATAATATCCACAACAAAGCCATAAGAAACAGCCGTATCTGCCTGTAAAAACAGTTGCTTATTCTGCGCTTTTACAACGGTAACAAGCTGCGTGGCAAGGGTATCTATGGAAGTGCGCACTTCATTAAGATAAATGGTATTGTCACTCTTAATGGAAAGTACAACATGATTTGTATCTGTGGGCAGTGTTGTTACCGATTGCGTTTTAGGAAGTTGAATGTCAAGCCCTTCTGTCATCATGGGCGCTGTGACCATAAAAATGATCAGAAGCACCAACATAACGTCCACAAAGGGGGTTACGTTAATTTCGGCAACAAAGCCCTTACTACCACCGACTGATGCACCCATACTGCGTCCTTATTCCATACTAAGATACTAAATCCAGCGTCCAACATGCGCTCACGGTGTCTTGAGAAATACAAAGCCTAGCGCGTTGTTCCTGCGGGGCGGCCCACATGATGCACATTCAGCTCACGCTGCACTCGGTTCAGAAAAACACCGGCAAAGTTAACCAGTTCTGATTCAATATTCTGCATCATGCCAAGAAACATGTTATAACCAACAGTTGCCGGAATAGCCACAAAAAGGCCCACCGCTGTCGCAATAAGCGCCTCGGAAATACCGGGAGCAACCGTGGCCAAAGACGCAGATTTTGCAGCACCTATCTGGTGAAAGGAAAACATAATCCCCCACACCGTACCAAACAGCCCAATAAACGGAGCGGTATTGGCGGCAGTAGCCAGAAAAGATAAAGAGGACGACAGTTGCGACATGGATTCGCTCACACCCTGGCGCAGCGAACGGCGCACGTTATCTGCCACCACTTCTCCTGTATTGCCTGCTTCCTTCAGTCGATTAAATTCTGCAACACCTTGCTGTGCAACGTGGTACAGCGGTGAGGCGCTATCTGTTCCCAAAACCTGCACAGCCTCCCGCAAATCACGGGCATCAGTAAAACGCGCAAGCCCGGCAAGGGCCTTGCGCTTTGCCGCCGATAAAGAGAAAAATTTGCCGATGATAAGAGTCCAGCTACTTATCGACATACCAACAAGAAGGAGAAGGATAAGTTTGGCTACAAGGGTGGCCTTCATAATCATTTCAAAAATGCCAAATTCCATGACGACCAGTCTCCATAAAGAGGTGTTGAAGCGTGACGTTGCTAAAAGCTATCAAAAAAGCACATTATTTTACATAGATAAAGAACTAGCCAAACTACTTGATTGCCCGGGAGCCTTGACAAAGGCACTCCAGAGTTTCCCGAAATAGTATCGAAAAAGTCTAAACTATTTCTCTAAGATGCGCAAGGGAGTTCGAAAAATCGAGACCGCTGCACAGTGGACTCTGGCAACTGCGCGAGGATGAGGGGGAGGGTATCGAAGATCAAAGGGACGAGCTAGAAGGGGGGAAACTCAAGGGTTTCAAACCCATGGGTCTTCCCCCCCAGCAAAGCCTCATGAAACATACGGGCAAGAGGCGCTACAGCCTCAAAAAGAATTTCCCAAAGACCTCAGGCCTTTGGTGCGGTGGCTTGGAGGAACAGTACACCTCCAAAATCAAAAATGATCCACCAAGGCCTCCCTAAATCTTGGCCGCTACCAAGTCGCCCATTGCCTTGCAGCCAACCACAGTGCATCCTGGGCTTGCCTTGGCAATATCCAGAGTGCGGTTTCCGGCCTTTAAAACGCTGCGAACAGCATCTTCAACAGCCGCGGCAGCTTCCTGCATACCAAAGGAAAGGCGCAGCATCATGGCAACAGAGAGAATAGTTGCCAAGGGGTTGGCCTTATCCTGCCCTGTAATGTCAGGAGCGGAACCGTGTACCGGCTCAAAAAGGCCCACACCCCCTTGGGCCGCACCACCACTTAAAGAGGCAGAGGGAAGCATGCCAAGGGAGCCCGCCACAGCGGCGGCTTCGTCTGAAAGAATATCCCCAAAAATGTTGCCAGTCACAATAACATCAAACTGTGCCGGATTCAAAATGAGCTGCATGGCGCAGTTGTCGACATACATATGGGAAAGTTCCACGTCCGCATAGTCCTTATGGACTTCTTCCACAACAGTACGCCACAGGCGTCCAACAACCAAAACATTCGCCTTATCCACAGAGCAAACCTTTTTGCCGCGTACTCGTGCTGCTTCAAAAGCCACTGTCGCAATGCGCCGCACTTCATCTTCATAATAAATCATGTTGTTAAAGGCGCAGCGCTTACCGTCGCGCACTTCTTCACCCGCCGGCTGACCAAAATAAACATCGCCTGTCAGTTCACGAATGACCAGAATATCCAACCCCTTCTCCACAAGATCTGGCCGCAGGCAGGAAAGGGAAGCCAGTTCAGGAAAAACAGTGGCAGGACGCAAGTTTGCAAAAAGCCCTAAAGCCTTACGAATTCCCAAAAGCCCTGCTTCCGGGCGCTTGTTGTTGGGGAGATTGTCCCATTTTGGCCCCCCCACAGCGCCAAGAATAACGGCGTCAGCCTTTTTGCAGGCTGCAAGAGTAGCGGCAGGCAAAGGATCTCCCGTGGCATCAATGGCGCAACCGCCCATGAGTGCTTCTTCAGTTGTGAAGGTAACACCAAATTTTTTGCCGACAGCATGTAAAACCTTTGTCGCCTGCTCAACAACTTCCGGGCCAATGCCATCACCTGGCAAAAGAACTATATGCTTTTTCATATACATCCTTGAAAGAGTTACGTTAAAAAAAACATTGCTAAATTAGCACCTTGCTACTTTATAATGGCAAGCTACAATTAAAAGAAAAGTTACAGTGTAATTGGGGTTGCACCCCAGTCATCTCAATTATTTAATGGCTCGCAGCGCACCCGGCAAAGCTTCCAGAAGGGGCTTGAGGGAGGCATAGCCCGCCTGAATAGCCGAAAGGTTACCTTCCGTACAGGTTTTTTCCAGTGCGGAACAGACGGCTGCCAGACTCTCCGCCCCCACAGTGGCGCAGCTTCCTTTCAGGGAATGTATGATCCGTGTAACTTCCTTCAGATCATTTTCAGCCATCCGCTCCTCGATAACGCGCAGAGCGTTGGGAATATTTTCCGCAAAAATCTCGGCAATTTCAAGGTAAATTTCCATGTCGCCCATGCGATCAAGTGCCCCCTGCAAATTAATAACCGGCGAAATGGTACTCATTAGCTGCCTTTATGCTTTCATCTGTGAATTATTCAAAATTTGCTGAACATGCATAGCCTCACCCACCCCGAGATAATTATGTTATTTACAAAAACGTGTCCAGAGCTGAGCAGCTTCTTACGGGCCCCAACTCGAATATTTGCACAAGCACTGGTGGAATAACCCACTCCGCAGGCAATTGAGTTCGTTGCACAATACAGCAAATTCAGTTTAGTCTTCCCTTAAAAAGTCTTCCGAAGGCTCTTAAGAGCTAAATGCCAAGAGAAGACATAATTTTTATCGAATAATTTCAAAGCAGAAGCTGCTTTGAAATAAAGGCACGCCGCGCTGCTCGCTTGCGGGCACCTGCTGCGCAGTTGCCAGAGGCCATTGTGCAATGGCCTCCAATTGGGCGAAAAAAAACCGGCACAAAGGGGGTGCCGGTTTACGCAATCTTAAAAATATTTATTTATTTTGTACTTTAAGCGTTAGTGCGCGGGCCGGAGCGAATTTAACTGCTTTCCGTGCTGGGATTTTGATTGCCTTGCCTGTCCGAGGGTTTCGTCCGGTACGAGCAGCTCGATGTGTGATGGCAAATGCCCCTACGCCGGGCAGGCGCGTTCCTTCATCCGTGCAAGCTGCCCCGGCAAGAACAGAGCAAAATGCTATGTAGGCCTTTTCGGCTGCTGCTTTTGTAGGAAACACCTCAGGAAGTGCCTGCTTTAACGCCACAATGAATTCCGCTTTTGTCATACCAGCCTCCTTAAAAATACATCGATTGAATTAGATTATACGCAACAGTATATGGTATACGCCCGTTTATTCTGTTTGGTATATTTTTGTCAATACTAATAAGCGCTTATCATATAAGTTTGCATTCATCTTTTTATCGTTCGATAGAATTAGTTACTGTAACTAGCTATTAATTCGTTTCTATGATATTGTCCCTTCCGAGCGGAACAGTAAAACTTCCTTTACGCCACATATGATAGTGTTGTGCTATCAATTTACTAGAGTAAGGAATAACTATTTCTAATCTGAACCCGTTGCATGTGTATAAGGTTATGTTGCCTGATACATAAATCTCGCAGATAAATACGTATTTTGGGGATAAGCATTCATTGAAGGTTGGTTTTGTGCAAAGCAAGAGTCTCAGACCAGTCCCTTGCAGAGTATAAAAACCATTCTATCACGGCTCTTTTTCCTGTCCCCTCAGGATTATGCACAAACGCATGTATTAAGGAGTAATATGCCGGAACTTCCCGAAGTAGAAACCATTGCGCGGACTTTGGCGGCGCAAATAACCAACAAGGTCATTGCAAGGGCCTTTTTGCCATATCCCAAAAGCTTGCATGCAGGGCACCGCCATTTTGCGGAAACACTGCCTGGGGCAAGTATTCTCCGTGTATTTCGCCGGGCGAAACTCTTGCTTATAGAAACAAAACCTGTGGAATTAGCCTCTCTTACTCTTGTTTTTCACTTGAAAATGACAGGATGCTTTCTTGTGCACCCTGCAACAAAGGAATACGACAAGCATACACGCATTGTTTTTGATTTTACAGATAGTGCGGATTTCTCCTCTGGGCGGCTTTTTTTTAATGATGTTCGCACCTTTGGATACTGCCGTGCCATGCTTCCAGAAGACTTTCCCTCGTGGCCCTTTTGGACTTCCCTCGGGCCGGAGCCGCTGGAGACGCCAGATGAGGAACTTGCAGGCCGGTTGGCACGGCATAGGGGAAGTATTAAGGCTGCCCTGCTGAATCAAGAAATTGTGGCAGGCATTGGCAACATATATGCGGACGAATCCTTATTTTATGCAAATATTGCTCCAAAAGCACAAGCTTCGCGCCTTGAATTTTCCCGTCTTGTTGTTTTAGCCGCTTCCTTACGGCGGGTGTTGCTACAGTCCATTGCGGAGTGTGGCAGCTCCATCCGCAATTATCGTGATGCGAATGGAGACACGGGGGCATTTCAGAACAGCTTTGCCGTGTACGGACGACGGGGAGCCGCGTGTATTACTTGTGGAGAAATACTTTCTTTTGCGCGTGTGGCAGGGAGAGGAACGGTTTTTTGCTCACACTGCCAGCGCTAGCCCGGATTTTTCGTTAAGAATGATTGAGTAAGGGAACCCAAAACAAACGGCCAGCGCAACTGGAAGGGCAGCCATGAAGCCCGGCACACGGTGCAAAATAATTGCGTGCGGATATTGTTAAGCATTGTGAAGTCGTTGTTACGCAAGATAGAAAAGCTTGTTGAGCGAAGTTTTAGGTACTGCCTGGACAGCGACGGGATGCAACAACGCCGTTGCATGTTTTTCTTATGCCTTACAACCTTGTCAGTCGACTAAAGACACTCAAAAGAGTTCGTTGCACAATACGCCAAACTCTGTTTAAGCGTCCCTTAAAAAGTCCTTCGAAGGCCCTTAAGAACCAGATGCCAAGAGAAGACATAATTTTATTGAATGATTTCAAAGCAGAAACTGCTTTGAAATAAAGGCACGCTGCGCTGCTCGCTTGCGGGCACCTGCTGTGCAGTTGCCAGAGGCCATTGTGCAATGGCCTCAAAACACCTGACAGCTACATTTGCGGCCCTCTCGTTTTTGCCACAATAGCTTGGGCAAGAACTTCAGCAGCATCAATAGTTGGAACGTCATAGGTTTCCAAAATAACACCAAGCTCAGTACAGGCCACAACGCAGATTTCAGCTCCCTGTTCTTGCAAATCCTGCACGATGGTTGCAAACTTGTCTTTTACGGCACGGCTTGTATCGCCGGTTTTAATAGCCTTGATGATCTCAAGCAGAGCCGCCTCCTTTTCAGGTAAAGGATAAAGCACCTCGACATTTTTAGCTATGAAAGGGTCAGAATACAGCCGGGTGGTACGCACGGCAGGTGACGCAAGAATGCCTACCTTGCGTACTCCGGGCAGTGCCTTCAGTGTGGCTTCCACTGTCAGGATAATCATATTGAGCACAGGAATGTGTACGGCCTGCTCCACATTGCTGTGGTAGTTGTGCGCGGTATTGCAGGCAATAACCAGAAAGTCAGCGCCCCACGTTTCAAGACGCTTGCCCATATCGGCCATAGCCGGGCCGGGGTCTTCCCCTGTGCCTTCAATCAGGGCTTTAATGCGTGAAGGCACCTTGGGGTTGTTGTCTACAATGCAGCGAATATGATCAATATCGTCAGTTGCCGGAGTATTCTTGATAATGCGGTGCATAAGATCTACAGTGGCCTCTGGCCCCATTCCACCGAGAATACCCACAACCTGTTCTTGATTTTGCGGCATAATAATTCCTTTATCTGCCAACATGCTGGCAGGTCTGACAATATTGCCCGGCAGACCTGCAAAAATGCAAGCCCGCCGGGCGATATAGTCTTCAAAAATGATTTTCTCTAGGCCACTGCTGGAGGGTCAGAAGGCGTCTCGCCGTCTGAGAACTTTCCACCGCTGAACTTGTGCAAAACGAGCGCAGCTACAGTATTGCCGAATACGTTGATGGCTGTACGACCCATGTCCATAAAACGGTCAACCCCCGTCAAAATCCCAATAGCTTCGACAGGCAGGCCAAGGGTTTGGCAAAGAACCGCGATAACCACCAGCGCTGCCGCCGGTACGTTGGCAGAGCCTTTGTTCGCAATCAGTGTTGTAACAAGAATAGTGAGCAGTGCGGGAAGGTCGAGGGTAATGCCATAGGCTTCCGCCAAAAAGGTGATGGCGAGCGACTGGTACAATGCCGCGCCGTCAAGATTGAAGCTGTAGCCAAGGGGAATAATAAAAGACACAATCTTTTTGGGAATGCCGTAACGCTCCAGAATTTCCATGTGCACCGGCAGTGTCACTTCAGACGAGCAGGTGGTGAACCCGAGGAGGAGTGGCTCCAAAATCTTTTTGGTTGTTTGCAGGGGCGGAATTTTCAAAAGCAGAAGAATAATCCAAAAAACACCCATCAGTACAAAAATACCAACGTAAAAAACCATGATGAGCTTGCCCATGGCGAGCAACAGTTTTGTCCCTTGCGATGCCACAACCCAGGCAATAATAGCTGCAACCGCAACTGGAGCTGTGGAGACAACACCCTTGGTGAGCTTAAACATGGACTCAAGCACACCTTCAAGAAAGTTAATGACCGGTTTGCCTTTTTCACCAATGGAGCCAAGGCAAAGACCAAAACATATGGCAAAAAACAGAACGGGAATAATCTTCTGCTCTGCTGCTGCTTTGATGACGTTGTCAGGAATAATGTCGAGGAAAAATTTCACCCAGTCGATGCTTGAAACAAGGTTATCTGGAACCTTTCCGGTTATTTCCAGCGCGACACCGTGTGCCGGATGAAAAATCATGTTCAAGCTAATTCCAATGACAATAGAAATTGCAGTCGCAAGGTAGAACCAGCCAAAAGCGAGGGCGCCCAGCTTGCCGAGCTGTTTCATGTCTTCGCCCATCTTGCTGATACCCAGAGTAATTGCTGAAAATACCAGAGGAATAACAACCATCTTGATGGCCTTAATAAAGGCCGTGCCCACAGGCTGTAATGCCTTTCCAAGCTCGGGCCAAGCCAAACCCACAATAGCGCCGATAACCAAACCTACTGTAATTTGAGCCCACAACGGGAACCGCTTTTTGGGAGCTGTGTAAACTTCACTCACCTAGATACTCCTTTTAAATTCCTGCGGGCCAATAGTCCCTGAAATATAAGAATAAAAAAACAAATTAATGACGGATAAAAAGTGAAAGCGGTCAGGTTATATACACCTGACCGCTTTTTTTTTATTTAAACGTATCAGTGTAAGCGTACAGTGCAGGGGAACCGCCCGTATGCAGGAACAGAACATTGCTGTCAGCCGGGAAAGTGCCCTTGCGCACCAGGTCAATAAACCCAGCCATAGCTTTGCCGGAGTAAACCGGATCAAGCAGAATCGCTTCAGTGCGAGCTAAGAGTTTCACAGCCTCAATCATGGAGTCTGTGGGCAGGGAGTAGCCGGGGCCAACATAGTCACCATAGCAAGTAACAGCAGAGGCAGGAATTTCCTGCTTCAAGCCAATAAGGGCGGCAGTTTCGCCCACGAGCTTGTGTACGATCCCTTCCTGCACTTCCTTGGTACGGCTGACGTTAATGCCAAGCACAGGCACATTGGTGTTGGTGCCGTACATGCCTGTTACAATACCGGCGTGTGTGCCTGCGCTGCCGCTGGGGACTACCATGGTATGCAAGTTAATACCGGCAAGAAAGAGCTGCTCCATAGTTTCCTGTGCGCATGACACATACCCGACAGCACCAAGGGAGTTGGAAGCGCCGCCTGGGATAATGTAGGGCTTTCTGCCTTCCGCACGCAGCTTCGTTGCGAGCTTTTCCATTTCTTCCAGCATCGGTGAACCGGCAGGAACAACACTGACGCTTTTAACGCCCATAAGGTGAAACAAAAAGTTGTTGCCTGAGCCGTCGGGCTTGTAGCTGCCCTTTACGCGCTCTTCCAGGATAAGGTGGCAATCAAGGCCTTCTTTTGCAGCCCAGGAAAGAGTCAGGCGGCAATGGTTAGACTGCACAGCTCCGCAGGTGATGAGGGTATCAGCACCTTTAATGAGGGCATCGGCAATGCAAAAATCAAGCTTTCTGGTCTTGTTCCCACCAGCGCAGCCGGGTAAAAGGTCGTCACGCTTGATGTATACATTGACCTTGCCCCCAAGAGCTTTGGAAAAATTAGGAAGGAATTCAAGGGGAGTTGGTGTCTGCACATAACCGCGACGGGGAAGTTTTGCCAAATTCATAAGTACCTCTCAAAGCATGTTGTTGTAAAATTGATTCAGAATAAATATTCTAGTGTAAGAATGTCTACAAGCTTTTAGAATATAAAGATTGCCATTCCTTGGGCTAATTAGAACACTTACAGGTGCTTGTCAACGCATGACCGCTGGATTGGGTGTTGCAATCGAGTCAAAGCGTACACGAGCTTTGGGGGAAACCCCAGCCAACGCCATGCGAAAAATCTTTCCAGGCAGCCTGATGGGGAAAAGCAACCTTCTCATAAAATGCTCTCACATTCATGATACTATTATGCCTACTTGCGAAAAATATAAAGAGAGAGTAATCTGGGCTATCTTTAAGGTATCGTATTCAGAGGCATTACTAATAATTGAAGATATATATGGAAGAAATGGAAGAATATGAATATATGTTAGCTCGTATTTTTTATAAAGCCAAGGAGGGGGTATTGGCTGAGTATGACCAAGGGAGAAGTGTTCTCTTGGACTGCAAGAAGCGGGGAAGCGGCACGTGGCGTATGCATTTTTTGCGGGGTGTGGTTGGACTTTTTTTGATGCTGTTCAGCCTTGTAAGCATGTGTGGTGCGGCTACCTTGCAGTATCCCGGTTCTGCTGTGAAGTTTTATATGGCTTCGCCCAAAGGCGATCAGCCCGAGCTGATATTTTCCCTTTTGGAGCCATTCTTTCATAAGTACGCTAATGTTCCTGTTGTTGTGGAAAGCCTTCCCGGCAAGGGCGGAAGCTATTCCTGGAAAGCCATTGTGGCGGCCTCCACCAGCACAACAGCAGTAACGGGAACTGTTATTGCCGGAGTGCGTTTTCCTTCTTTTTTATTGCAGGCACGGCAACCTGAGGCCATGTTCAGTTTGAGTGAAATAACAACGCTGAATGTTTTTGCCTATATCCCCCTCGCATTATGGGTGCCGGAAAATAGCCCGTTCAAATCTGTGGCAGACCTTGCGGCAAAGGCCCGCGAAATGCCGGGCAGCATTGCTATTGCGGGCTCGGGTGCGGGTACGGGGCAACATATCGCCCACCTTACCTTTTGCCGCGCTAGTGGCACAAATATGCTGTATATTCCGTATATCGGCTCGCGTCAGTGCATTGCTTCCGCGTTGTCGGGCACAGCAGTGGCTGTTTGGGGATATGCGCTTTCGCCGCAATCTATGCCGGGCATGCGGGCTCTTGCTGTGGCAAGCCCGCAGCGCACGCCTGTGCTTGCGAATACGCCTACTTTTCAAGAATTGCGCTTTGATGTTATCATGGGGGAATATTTTGGGGTGAGCGCTCCGACGAATCTTGCGGAGCAGACCCTGAGAGCGGCTGCGGAATTTTATATGACCGTAACCTTTGACCCAGCCTTTCAACGGAGTTTGACGGCGGCAGGAATTATTCCTCAACGTATAACTTACCAGGATATGCCACAGGCCCTTATTCGTTTTGAAAGTGAGCTTTCCATGCACCTTCGAAATTTTCCTGAATTGAAAGATGTTTCCAAGTAATTTTCTCTGGTGAAGCAAAAAGTGTGCTTTGGGGTATTGCATCTTGTCAACGGGTGCGTTTCAATATACATCTCCACAGGATTGTGCTCCTTTGTGGACTGTTTAACATGGCATTGCTGATAATGCCTTTTGAGTTGGTATGGACGAAGGAATTATAAAAAATATTCTCCAAGAATTTATTAAGGACTCAATTCCTGAGTATATCCTTGATATTTCGCGTGAAATAATTGCCGATGGTGGGATGCAGAAGCTCGCTCTTAATAAGCAGCCTATGCAATGGGAAGTTGAAGGCAGCATTCAGGGCGAAGATTTTCAAATTTACGCTCCAAAGCTGGATATTTCCTTACGTGAGCATTCTGTTGCCCCCAGTTGTAACTGTCAGGATTGTTTTTCCGGCGCATGTCGCCATGTGGGGGCCACAGCCCTGAAGCTGTTGTCAACTTTGGATTCGCATTCGCAAAGTGAAGAAGCCTTCAGGCCCAGGGCGGACTGGCGGCAAACCTTTCGTGCATTTTTTAGCACGGAGATTGAGCCTGAGGCCGGGCGTCATTATCTTATTTTACGCTTTTATCCTGAGCCGGGGCGGTTGCAGGTGGCTTTTTTTCGAGGTCGCCAGAACAAATCCGGCCTTTCCACTGTGCATACAGAAATTACGCTGGAGCAAATTATTTCTAACCCTGAGCTGTGCGATTTGTCGCCAAGCTTGTCTCAGGTAGCAGCACTTATTGGGCGGCATGAAGATTATCTTGGACATCGCGTGACCATTCCAGATGGTCTGCTGACCTGGTTTTTGTGGGCTGTGCGTAAGGAATATTATATTTTCTGGCGCGATTCAGATACGCCCTGTCGAATAGAATCACGCGCCATGCAATTGAAGTTTCGTCCAGATTTTCAAGAAGATAAGGGACTTACATTTAGTATTCTCTTGCATTACGAGGGTAAGCCGCCTGTCACCATTTCCGGAACAGAAACAACTTTTCACGGGCAAATGCCCCTGTGGGTTTGTTGGAATCACAGCTTTTACCCTGTGTATACCAGTATGGATTCTGTTCTTGTGCAGGACATTGCGGAGGCTTCTCTTGTCATTCCTCAGGATGACACCTCGGAATTTCTGGATCGCGTGTGGAGCCGGGTTCCTTCTTCAGCGCTTTATGAGCAGGAAAGTTTTCTGCAACGTATGGAGCCGTATTTTGTTTTTGCCGTGTATAATCCTAAGCTGTTCCTGGATGAGGAAGGCAGTCTTCTGACCTTGCAGATACAGAACGTGTACGAAACTATTCATGGCGAGTTTACCATGCCTGGCCCGAACCCGGATTTTCAGACAGGCAGCTATTCGTATGAAGGAAAAACCTATCTGGTGCGGCGTCAGCAAGAGGAAGAAGCGGCCCTGACCAACATGCTCCTTGAAATTAAGTTTCAGCCGCGAAATGCGCGGGTTTGGTTTTTGGAGCCGGAAGAGGCCATTGCCTTTTTGTTTGATGTGTATCCGCAGCTTGTGGAGCGCTACCGCGTTTATGGAGAAACAGCCCTTACGCGATATAAAGTGCGTCTTGCCCAGCCGGTGATCAACGCCTCTGTAACCAGTGACGAGAAGGAAAAATGGTTTAACCTCGACATTGACATCCAGTACGACGGTCAACGGGTTGACCTGGAAAGAATCTGGAAAGCATGGACGCAGGGTAAGCGGTATGTGCAGCTTAAGGACGGATCCTACACCAGTTTGCCAACAAACTGGCTTGAGCGGATGGCGCATAAGCTTCAGGCCCTTGGGCTGGATCCGGCAAAGCCACCGAAGGAGCACTTTGCGCAGTTTGAAGCTCCGGTGCTGGATAATTTGCTGGACGACCTTCCCGGGGCCAGTACTGATAGCTTTTGGAATGCCTTGCGGGAAAAAATTCATTCGTTCCGTGAGATAGCGCCCGTACCTGTTCCCAAAGGATTGAATGCGACCTTGCGCGGCTATCAGCAGCAAGGACTTTCGTATTTAAATTTTTTGCGAGAATACAATTTCGGGGGTATTCTTGCAGACGAGATGGGGCTTGGTAAAACTGTGCAAACCCTTTCCTTCATTCAGCATATGGTTGAGAAGGGTGTGGACGGGCCAAACCTTATCGTGGTGCCTACCTCTGTTTTGCCAAACTGGGAACGAGAAGCGCGTAAATTCGTGCCGGATTTGGAGTTGCTTACCATTTATGGAACGCGCCGCGAAGGCATGTTCAAGAAAATTAAGGACTCGCAGCTGGTATTGACTACCTATGCCTTGTTACGGCGTGATCTTGAAGAATTGAAGCAGCACCATTTTGCGACAATTATTTTGGATGAAGCCCAAAATATCAAAAACCCTAATACCATAACGGCACGTTCCGTGCGGCATATTAATGCGGACATGCGTCTTTGTCTTTCTGGTACGCCCATTGAAAATAATCTGTTTGAGCTGTGGTCACTTTTCGAATTCCTCATGCCGGGATTTTTGGGTGCCCAGCATGCGTTCAAGCGAGGCGTTGTTAAACCTATTAAAGAAGGCGATGACGATACGCTGGCTTTTTTGCGTACCCGTGTTCGTCCCTTTATTTTACGCCGTACCAAGTCTGAAGTGGCAAAAGACTTGCCGCCAAAGATCGAAAACACGTATTTTTGCGGTCTTGCGGATGAACAGGCGGAACTGTATGCGCTGGTTGCCCGTAAGCTTAAAGAACAGGTGTTGAGCGCTGTGGATAAAAACGGCATTGCCAAGAGCCAGATGTCCATACTGGATGCCTTGCTCAAATTGCGGCAAATATGCTGTCACCCGCGTTTGCTGAAGCTGGAATTACCAGGGTTTTCCACCAACCTGCCATCAGGCAAGTTTGATGTTTTTAAAGATATGATCAGCGATGTTGTGGATGAAGGGCACCGCGTTCTTGTTTTTTCGCAGTTTGTGCAAATGCTGCATATCATTCGCTCGTGGCTGCAAATTAATAACACGCCGTTCTGTTATCTTGACGGAACCACTAAAGATCGTTTTGAGCAGGTGGATTTGTTTAACAATACTCCTGATATTCCTATTTTCCTCATATCCCTTAAGGCTGGCGGTACTGGTCTTAACTTGACAAGTGCAGATTACGTTATTCACTATGATCCGTGGTGGAACCCGGCTGTTGAAAATCAGGCGACGGATAGAACGCACCGTATTGGCCAGACGCGGCAGGTTTTTTCGTATAAATTGATCTGCCAAAATACCGTTGAGGAAAAAATTCTTGGGTTGCAGGCGGCTAAAAAAGGCGTAGCGGAATCTATTATCCCCGGTGCGGAAGCCTGGAAAACATTCTCTCGCGAAGATTTGGAAATGCTTTTTGATGTGTAGCTAACGGGGAAGGGGAAGGTAGAGGCATTTAGAAATGCCGGGGGAGTGAGAAAACTCCTTTTGAAAAAAGTTGTTTTTCCCTTCCCTTTCCTCAAATTCCCACCCCTTTTCCCCTAAACTTTTTACCTGGGATAAGCAGATGCACGCTGCGCTGTTCGTTTGTGCCCATCTACTGCCGTAGCCGCGAGAGCCCGTTGTGCAGCAGTCTTATATTGTGTGATTTTAGTTGAGCTGTGAATAGGGAGTAACTATGCGCAGGCGCGATTTTATTACTATGACAACGGCCCTTGGTCTTTCCAGTCTTTTACCTGCTTGGCAGGTTTTTGCCGAACAACAGCGCACCTTATCTGTGCCACCGCAACTACGCCCGGATGCCCGGGGGAATCTTGAGCTGACCCTACAAACAGGCCAAACAGAGTTGATTGCGGGAAAAAAAACTCCTACCTGGGGCATTAACGGTGCTTTTTTAGGGCCAACCTTATGCCTTGAGCGCGGTGAAAAGGTCGCTATTACCGTACATAACCAATTATCGGAGCCCATGGCTCTCCACTGGCACGGCCTGGAAATTCCCGGTACAGCCGATGGTGGCCCCCAGGCCACTATCCTCCCCGGGAAGTCCTGGTTGGCACAGTTTACCGTGAATCAGCCGGCTGCTACTTGTTGGATGCACCCTCATACGCATCACGAAACGGGCAGACAGGTGGCCCAAGGGATTGCAGGTCTCATCGTTATTGAGGATGAGCAGAGCCGCCAGTTGCCCTTGCCCAAAAGCTGGGGAGAAGATGATTTTCCGGTAATCTTTCAGGATAAGCGCTTCACCCCGGAAGGAGTCATTGATTATCAATTGGATATGATGACAGCGGCTGTGGGCTGGTTTGGTGATATGCTTTTTACTACAGGAAGCTTGTCCCCCATGTGTTCTCCTCGGCGTGGATGGGTGCGGTTGCGTATGCTTAATGGGTGTAATGCCCGCCAGCTCTGTATTGCTGCCAGCGATTCCCGCCCACTCTATGTTATTGCCAGTGACGGTGGATTTTTGCCAAAGCCTGTGCGCCTTACGCAGCTTTCACTGTTGCCGGGAGAGCGCTTTGAAGTACTCGTTAATACTGAGGATGGTAAACCTTTCAGCCTTGTAACCCTGCCTGTACGGCAGATGGGCATGGTGCTTGCCCCCTTTGATACGCCTTTGTCCGTGCTTGACATACACCCGGCAACTACCCGTACCGCAGCCCAACTCCCCGATACGCTTGTTCCTCTCCCGGCCCTGCCGGCCCTTGCCGGCTTGCGCGAAAGGACTTTAGTGCTCAGTATGGATGCAACTCTTGATAAGGAAGGGATGCGGGAGCTTGTTCAGCGCTATGGAGAAAAAGCCCTTGCGGGCATGGATATGTCAGCCCATGGCGCAATGGGTGGTCATGCGGCATCAACGAGTAATGTTGTACCGGAAGGGCATGGCGGCCACGCGAGTCAGGTTGCGCCAACGGATCATGCCGCAGCAGGCGGTCATGCGGCATCAACGAGTGATGTTGCACCGGAAGGGCATGGTGAATCTGCCGGGATGAGTAAGCATGATAGTAATGCTCCTTCGGCTGCCGCAGGAGGTCATGACATGCCAGAAAGTCATATGGCACCGGGCGGTCATGCCGGTGCGCCCCATGAGCGGGCGGAATTTAGCCTTGAGCAGGCGAACAGGATTAATGGAAAGTCTTTTGATATGCTTAAGCCTGCTTTTACAGTGCAGCAGGGCGAGTATGAGAAATGGATTATTTCCGGCGAGGGAGATATGATGTCGCATCCATTTCATATTCATGGAACACGCTTTCGGATTCTTTCGGAGAACGGGCTTCCCCCACCGGAGCATCGACGTGGCTGGAAGGATATTGTGCATGTGGAAAATGGACGGAGTGAAGTCCTGGTATTTTTTGCTCACCTTGCTCCTGCGGAACGAATGTATATGGCACACTGCCACCTTCTGGAACACGAAGATACAGGCATGATGCTTGCCTTTACTGTTATTTTGCCTGAGCATTCTCGACATGAATAAGAACTTATCCATAAATAAGGAGAGCGTGTGGCAAGAGCGAGGAAAATGGTTTTTTTGAGGAGGGAGTGGACTCTTATGTCCTCGACCCAGAGCAAAAAAGGCATTTGACGCAGCTATTGACCGCGAACATCCTTATTTATGGATAAGTTCTAAGTTTATAATCTGTATGCGCAGTGATGCAGAGTGGGCTGAGAAATACTCTTTCTAATTCTTATTTCAAGAGAAAATTGCTTTCATGCAGGGGTGATACAATGAGTTGTTATCTTGTTACAGGTGTTGCGGGTTTTATCGGAGCTTCGGTAGCCAAAGCGCTTTTGCAGCAGGGGCATGAGGTTGTTGGAGTGGACAATCTGACTACAGGTTTTGTGGCTAATGTTCCGCAGGGGGTTGAGTTTTTTGCTGCGGATTGTCAGGATGCTGCGCTGTATCACAGCGTATTGCCCAAGAAAGATTATGCAGCTATTTTTCATATTGCCGGACAGAGCAGTGGGGAGATCAGCTTTGATGATCCCGCTTATGATTTACGCACAAATGCGGAATCAACCCTGCATCTTTTGAAATTTGCTTTGGCAACGAATTGCAAGCGTTTTATCTATGCGGGAACCATGTCTGTTTATGGAGTGCAGCCGGACATTCCTGTATTGGAAACTGCGCCAACGGTGCCGCAATCTTTCTACGGGGTAGCGAAGCTTGCCAGTGAGCATTATTTGCGCATTTATGAGCAGTATGGGATTCGCTCCACAGTATTACGGCTTTTTAATGTGTATGGCCCTGGCCAAAATATGCAGAACTTGCGCCAGGGGATGGTAAGTATTTTTATGGCTATGATGTTGAGTGAAAATCACATTCATATTAAAGGCAGCCCAAATCGGTACCGCGACTTTGTATACATTGATGATGTCGTGACGGCATTTTTGCTTTGCCTGGAACGTCCGCAATCTGCCGGGCAGGTCATTAATATTGCCGGGAGCGGCAGGATTACTGTGGGAAAGCTGGTAGACAGCTTGCGGGAACTTTCCAAGACCCCGATAACAGTAGAATATTCCGGTTGTACAGCCGGAGATATTCATGGCATCCACGCAGACTTGTCCATGGCAGCCAAGTATCTTGGGTATGAGCCTGCTGTATCCTTCCAGGAAGGATTGTCGCGTATGTACGCATGGTGCCTTGAGGAGAAAGCTAATGCGTCCACATGATGCTCCTGGTGAACTTTTTTCCGCTTTTTCGCGTATTTGCAGTCAAGCCTTTGTGAATGACCGCCTTTTGTCTTGCCCGACGCTTTCCAAGGCCCCCAATTATGGCGATATCTTGCGTCGATATTTGACAAAGGCACCCCATGCATCGTGTTCCGCAACATTTTTGCTTAAGGGTATTTTTCGATATTTAGTAAGTAACATTGGGCACTTATTGTTTTTGCTTTTGGCTCGTTTGTATATCATGCTGAAGGGCTGGGCCTTGCCGGAAGCGCTTGTTGCGCATGGGCAGCGGGATAAAACCACTTTGCCGCTGGTTATTATAGACTCTTTCGCCGTATTGCCTCGTCTTGCGCAGCGTAAGCAGTTTGAAGAGTTGTACCTCCCTGGACTTTTTGAAGAAGCGCAAGAAAATGCTCAGCAGGGAGTTCGTTTGTACCGTTTGTACGGTAGCCGTCACCCTCGTGTTCTGTGGCAGGCTTTTGGAGTTCTTGCTGCCACAGGGGGTGTTACGGAAAGCCACCTGTTTACCCTGAAAGACTGGTGGGCCTTATGTTGCCACATCTGCCTGTATCCTTTGGCATTGTGGAAGTTGGTGCGAAGTCTTGGGCATTATGCTCCACATTTACCAGAAGCCTATATTCGCACGGCCCTTATTCATAGTATGGGGCAGTGCGTTCTTTTGGGGGAAGCGCGCCGGATTGCAGCTTTTCGTCTTGCTCATTATCTGGCGCAGCGTCCTTTTACGGCAACAGGGCTGCCTAAAATTATTTCATGGTATGAAAATCAAACCATTAACAAAGCTTTTCAACGTGGCTTGGCGCAGGCGGAGATCCAAACAGGACGCCATGTGCGTGTTGTGGGCGCGCAGCTTTTTACCTGGCCAGCCAATCTATTGAACAACCACCCGGATGACGCGGAAGCGGCACTTGGTCTTGCTCCTGATGTAGTGGCGGTGAACGGGCCTTATTTTTTACCGGAAGCCTCAACGCAGACCTATACTGTTGGCCCTTCTGTGCGGTATAAGGAAGTTTTTGCTGCAACGAATGTTGGCGCGAATGTTGCCAATGCTGGCGATGGGAATGCGGAAAAGCCGCTTTTAGTTTTACTTTCTTACCACCCGGAAGAGACACGCCGGGTGCTTGAGCTTGTATTGCCTTTGGCAACGGAAAAGGGGCGGGTTGTTTATAAATTTCACCCGGCAACGCAGCCGAGCCTTTATGGAGCCTGGTTGCCCCCGAATCCGCAAATTGTGATGGAGGGGCTTTTCAGCGCGCTACAGAATGCTGGTGCCGTCATTGGGGCAGGTTCAGGTTCGCTGCTGGAGGCGGCAGCCATAGGCATTCCGGTGCTTGCCGTTGAGGCTTCGAGTGTGCCGGGGCTTGGGCTTAATTATTTTCCGCAAGAAGGGCCTGCCTGTGGTAAAGGGGAAATATGGGCACCTGTAAGCAGTGCTTTTGAAGTGGAAGCCGTTCTTGAGCGGCTGCACGCAAAACGAAAAAATACAGAAGAATACGCCGCAAAAGTAAAAGCCTTCCGTGATCTCGTCTTTACAGAGCCGACCAAGCAGCGGCTGCAAGCTTTGCTTGCTTTGTAGTCTCAAGGGTAAAAATTGTCGGGGGAGGGGAAAAAATCCCCTCCCCTTTATTCCATGCACAATCTGAGGCCATTGCACAATGGCCTCAGCGGATGCGCCAGCAGACGCCCGCAAGCGAGTAGCGCGGCGTGCCTTTATTTCAAAGCAGCTTCTGCTTTGAAATCATTCGATAAAAATTATGTCTTCTCTTGGCATTTAGTTCTTAAGAGCCTTCGGAAGACTTTTTAAGGGAAGACTAAACTGAATTTGCTGTATTGTGCAACGAACTCAATCTGTTGCCAATGGCCAGCAAACGGCAGGTGCGCTCTGTTGCGTCTTCAAGCAGGTCGGCTGCCTGCTCCATACATTCTTCGAGGCGCATGGGGGCGGGGGGAATGGCAGTGATGGCGTCAATTCCCAAGGGGAGCAGAGCAGAAGCCCCTTGGGCCAGCCCGCCGGAAATGCATATCACCGGTTTGGAGTATTTTTTTGCGGATTGCGCTACACCGAGGGGGGTCTTGCCGCGGGCTGTTTGGGCATCTGTGTGCCCCTCGCCTGTCAGTACAAGATCGGCCAGCCGGGCGCGCTCGTCAAATTTGCTGGCTTCCAGCACCAGTTCAATACCGGGGCGAAGCTTGGCATTGGCAAAGAACAGGAGTCCCGCACCTAACCCGCCAGCCGCACCGGCTCCAGGTGACAGGGCGATATCTTTTCCTGTTGTCCGGGTGGCAATGGCGGCGTAATGCGTCAGGGCGGCATCCAGTTGCTGTACCATTTCGGGTGTTGCACCTTTTTGTGGGCCGAATATTGCAGACGCTCCTGCTTCGCCACAGAGGGGGGTATCCACGTCGCAGGCTATGAGAATATCTGTCTGAGCAAGAAGGGGGTGTATGCTTGTGGTATCAATGCTGGCAAGATTGCTGAGGGCTGCCCCGCCGGGGGGGAGGGGAGTGCCTGCCTGATCAAGAAAGCGGATTCCCAAAGCGCTGAGGGCACCTGTTCCGCCATCATTGGTGGCGCTTCCTCCAATTCCGATAATGAGCTGAGGAGGAGGGTCTGATTGCGTTTTTTTTGCATGGAGCATTTCAAGGGCTGCGTCAATCAATTGCCCTGTGCCATAAGAACTGGCCAAGCAGGGGTTGCGGCGGGCCGGCTCCACCAAAGGCAGTCCTGAAGCAGCCGCCATTTCTATGACAGCGCTTCCGTTGCTCAGAATTCCCCAAAAAGCATCCACCACATCGCCGAGAGGGCCTTGTACCGCAAGGGAATGAATATCGCCGCCGCAAGCTTCCACCAGAGCGGCAACAGTGCCTTCGCCCCCGTCTGCCATAGGTATGCAATCGCAATGGGCGTGGGGAAAAACGCGCAGGGCACCACGGGCCATACATTTTGCGACTTCCAGAGCGGAAAGGCTGCCTTTAAACGAATCTGGGGCGATGAGTATACGCATGTATGTCAGTTTGGGATGTGTGTTTATTATGAAAAACAATCATTACGTGTATTTGGGATCTTCTTCCTTGATAATCTGTAGGGCCATGTTGCCTTTTACGGTACCGGGGGCTCCCCAGTATTTGGTAACTCCTGCAAGGGTGACTTCCAGAAGCTCGTCGCTGTCGGTATCAAGCAGGATGACATCTCCTTTTTTAAGCCGCACAAGCTGGTTTCCGGTAAGCTTGGCATCGCCAAGGCGCACCTTGAGTTCAACGGGAGTTTCCATGATGCGCTCTTTCAGGCGTCCCACCCAGGTATGGTCAATTTCCAGTCGCTCTGTCTGGAAGCTGGCATGCAGCTTGGAGCGAATGGGCTCAATGGTTGCGTAGGGCAGGCAGACGATGAGGGAGCCAATGGCTGTTTCCAGTTCCACTTCAAAGGCAATGACGACAACAACATCACTGGGGGGCACAATGGCGGCAAACTGTGGATTTATTTCTGACCGCACCAATTCAAGGCTGACGTCATGCACAGGACGCCAGGATTCCTCCATGTTGGCAAGAACAATCTTGATAACACGATCCACAATGGCCTGTTCGATTCGTGTAAATTCGCGCCCTTCAATTTTGGGCTGGCTGCCTTGACCGCCAAAAAAACTTTCCACCAACGCAAAAACGAGTCGTGCGTCAACAACGATAATGGCGTTGCCCCGGAGAGGCTCCATTTTAAAGATATTGATACTAGTTGGTACGGGGAGTGAACGCATAAAGTCCCCGAACTTGGTCATATCAATGGAAAGGGGGTTTAATTCAACACGTTTTCGCAGTACGTTGGAGAGGGTGCTGGTGCATAACCGGGAAAAGCGGTCGTTGACAATTTCAAGCACGGGCATGCGCCCGCGAATAATACGATCCTGATTGGCAAGGTCAAAGGCGACAATGCCGGAATCATCACCCGCAGCGTGTCCATCAGTGTCAATATCACCGCCAGAAAGTCCCCGTAACAGGGCATCTACTTCATCCTGCGCCAGAATTTTGTTCATGCCTACTTTACCCCAACACGTATATGACTATTTTTAATGGATTATTCATTAAAAAAGTCCAAGTCTACTGTCTCGTTGTTAAAAATTCATGGATCTAAGCATTGGCTTGCATATATCAAGCCAAAAATGCTTGGTAGGAAAGTTTGGAGGGGTGAAGCCCCCCTCAAAATTGTTATAGGAGGTAATCCGCGTTGCTTTAATGCCGCGTGGCCGAAAGTGCTTCCACGGTTTCCAAAAGTTCCGCTACAGAGGAATGCCACGACTGCACCATATGCCGCATAAGGCCGACATTTTCCGACTTGGCAAGCAGTCCCAAAATGGGCTTGCCGCTGCCGTAAGCCGCGCCTACTTCCGCCCAGGCATCGCACCCGGAGGGGCCAAGATAAACAACAAGATCCGCCTGTGTTGCAGAGTTTGCGCAAAAATCAAAGACGCGCCGTCCGTCGGGTGAATGAATAAAATGCGCAAGTTCACGTTGAGACAAAAAGGCTTCTTCAGGCCGCCCTTCGCGTAACCATGACAAAACCTCATGCCCTGCGGATTCTAGTTGCTCTGTGAGCATTTCAACAGCATGCTGATGCTTCCATGACGCAGCAATATAAATATGCATGGGGGGTATCCTTAGAGCAATTTCACTTTGAAATTGCTTGGCATCTGCTGCACAGATGCTCGCGTAGTGTGTCGATTGTTTTTATAATTTCCTGCCGTTATATAAATCGCCATAATGCCCGATAGAGCTCAAAATGCGCAATCTCAAAGATAAATTGCCCTAATGCAGTATAATTTTGCTGCTGCTGGATCGACTCGACCTCAGTCTATTTTTATAGGCAGGGCGAGACTATATAGCATGAAGGCTCAACAGGGAAGCCCCGCAAGCTCGAAAATTTTTGGCGTTACGCTTCTAGTATGACACCGGCGTGCTCAAGGGTTGCCATGTTGTTAAAGCTATCCACGGCTGCCTGCAAAAGAAAGATGCCAAGAGCTGCCCCCGTGCCTTCTCCAAGGCGTAACCCCAGGTCTAAAAGAGCCTTTTCTTCAATTTTTTCCAGTATCTTACAGTGTCCCGATTCTGCGGATGCATGGCTGAAAAAACAGTAGTCCTTTACCAGGGGGGCCATTTTCCAAGCGGCAACAAAAGCCGCTGTGGCGATAAAGCCATCTATCATCATGACAATGCGCCGGGAAGCCGCTCCCAGAATGAGGCCAGTCAATGCTGCAATTTCCAGTCCCCCAAGGGCCGCCAAAATGGCAACAGGATCGGCGCTGGCGATTGCATCGGCATTTACACTGAGAGCTTTGGCAATCACCTCTGTTTTATGGGTGAGCTGGGCAACGGGAATACCTGCTCCAAGGCCTGTTATTTCAGCAGGGGCAAAACCAAGGTAGGCACAGAAGAGTGCTGTGGAAGGCGTGGTATTGCCAATACCCATCTCGCCTGTGCCCAGCACTACATAACCGTCTTCATGGGCTGTTGCAGCAAGGGATTCCCCAAGGGCAAGGGCTTTAAGGCAGGTATCTATGCTCATGGCAGGGCCCTTGGCTATATTGGCAGTGCCGTGGGCAAGATTGGCGGAAATAAAGCTGGGGTGCGCGGGAAAGGCGGGGCCATTTTTATTGACAACTCCCACATCCACCACCATGAGGTCTATATCCGCCGTGGCGCAAAGGGTGTTTATAGCCGCGCCCCCGTGCAGAAAGTTGTGTACCATTTGTACGGTGACATGCTGTGGGCAGGCCGTAACATTCTCTTCCACAACGCCGTGATCGCCTGCTATGGTATAGATACGGGAGGGGCGAGCGCGCAAAGGTTTTTTCCCTTCTTGAATACAGTAAATCTTTGTGCTTATATCTTCCAGTCGTCCTAGGCTGCCAATGGGTTTGGTAAGGCCATCCAGGTGGGCGCGAGCCTTGCCTGCGAGAGAGGGGTTCAGGGGCTGAATCGTCTCAAAAATGGCTGCAAGGGAAAAAGACATATATTGCTCCAGAAGTAGTGTTGTTCTTGGAAAACAGTGTAAAAGTCAACGTATTGCTGCGTTATATATGACTTGTTCGTCTGTAGCATGTATGTGTGTTTCTACCGGAATGCACTGCCCGCAGGGTTCTACTCCATGCAAAACATATACACGGACAAAGCGGCGAGGGCAAGGGCCTTGAAAAAGCGTCGGCCCCGAGGGCACTTTTCGATTTCTTGACCTTTCTTTTTAGGCGTGGCAAGTTTGGTGGGCTTTTCTTGCTGCGCAAAGAATTTTGAGATCAGCGCACATGGTTGTTTATTTATGAAAGCTGGCAACATTTTGGGTAATAACGTAGAAGGTAAATCATGAGTGATTCCATACTGCTGGACTACGGCAGCGGCGGCAAGGCCGCGCACCGTCTTATTGCGGAGGTTTTTTTACGGCACTTTAACAATCCCATTCTCGCAAGTATGGATGATGCTGCTTTGCTTTCCATTACCGGCCCAGTGGCCATGAGTACTGACGGGTATACTGTTGACCCTCTTGAGTTCCCCGGCGGCAGCATAGGAACTTTGGCGGTACACGGTACTGTAAACGATGTTGCCATGCTGGGTGCGCGGCCTCAATTTTTAAGTTGTGCCTTCATCCTTGAAGAAGGGCTGCCCATGGCATTGTTGGAACGTGTTGTAGCCGATATGGCGCAAGCTGCCAGGGAAGCGAATGTTCTGATCGTCACGGGTGATACTAAAGTGGTTCCGCGTGGGGCTGCCGATAAAATGTTTATCACCACAACAGGTATTGGAGAAATTATAGCAACCCCCGCGCCTTCCGGTAAGCGGGCCACAGCCGGGGATGCCATTCTTGTATCCGGGAGCATGGGCGATCATGGTCTTACCATCCTTGCCCAGCGGGCAGGGCTCTCCCTTGCCACAAATATTACCAGTGATTCCGCTGCGCTGAATGCAATGACAGCCGATTTGATTACAAAGGTTGGCGACATTCATGTTCTGCGTGACCCCACACGGGGAGGTCTTGCTACAACCATTAATGAGATTGCCATGCAATCGGGTGTTGTCTGTGAAATTGTGGAGTCGGCCATACCTATTAAAGCCGGAGTTGCCGCAGGGGCTTCAGTTCTTGGGCTTGATCCTCTTTATCTTGCCAATGAAGGTAAGTTGATTTGTATTTTGCCTGCGGAAAAAGCTGAGGCTGCCCTTGATGTTATGCGTACATTTCCTTGCGGCCTGGATGCTGCTCTTGTAGGGAGTGTGACCGCACCAACAGACAGGCGTAAAGCAGGTCAGGTATTGCTGCAAACACCCCTTAAAGGGCACAGGATTCTGGGGATGCTTGAAGGGGAGCAGTTGCCCCGCATCTGCTAGGGTAAGGTTGGCATTCAGGCTCTTTTGCCCTCTGCCTGCGTCAGCGTCCCTTTGTCTCTCAGTCGAGTACTGAAGAGTACACTCCTTCGATTCAAAGGGACGCTTCCTTGGCAGAGAACAAAATAGCTCTGAATGCCGTCATATTTTGTGCCGCTGAACCGGGATTCTGAATGCCGTCATATTTTGTGCCGCTGAACCGGGATTCTGAATGCCGTCATATTCTGTGCCGCTGAACCGGGGTTCTGAATGCCGCCATATTCTGTATCGTTGCCCGGGGTGAATATGCTTATTCGCTGCGCTCAACGCAAAGATTTCAAGGTGAAGTCTTGACAGTGATACTGTCTGTAGTATTATTTATGTGAACAGGAGCTGGCATGGCATGGCACGGGCGGATAAACGATTACAAAAAATGCGGCAAAACCCGCGTGACTGGCGCATTGAAGAAATCCAAGGCGTTGCCGACAGCTTGGGTATTGAGTGGCTGCATGACGGTGGCAGCCATGTGGTTTTCCGCAGCCCGTATGGGGAACACCTCAGCATACCGGCAAAGCGTCCCATCAAACAAATTTACACTATAAAATTCCTGACGCTTGTCGATAGCATAAAGGAGGCGGGCAATGAATGAATTGAAAAAGACGAACGCTCCCCAAAAAAGGATTGAGCTTCGGCAATTGACGACGGAGGAAGGCGGTGGTTGGTTGGCGACTTTTCCTGACTTGCCCGGTTGCATGTCTGACGGCGAAACCCCGGAAGAGGCCCTGCACAACGCTGCCGAAGCGGAAACAGCATGGCTTGCCGCCAATCAGAAATGGGGCAAGACAAAGGCAGCGGGAAAGCCCGCCCGCCTTGTGGCCCGCCTGCCCCGCAGCATCCACCGCGATTTGCAGGAACGGGCCAACGAGGAAGGCGTGAGCATCAACACCATGATGGTATCACTTATCGCCCATGGCTTGGGTGAAATCTCTGGGAGTAGTCACGCTTCCGGCAGCAAGTAATTTCTTTCCCGTGCTGCTATGCAACTGTCGCCTTGGCCTCGCAGAGCGCACGCAGTTTCTTCAAAAACTGGTAAGTGTGCCCTCGCCCTCGCTCTTTTGCCCTCTGCCTGCGCCAGCGTCCCTTTGCCTCTCAGTCGAGTACCGAAGAGTACACTCCTTCGACTGTTTTATGCGTTTTTCAGGTCAACCTTGAACTTTTTGCCAAAGCTGCCAAAATTGAGGAAAGGATTTGGTAACGCAATCTGGGTTATCGAGTACAATCGGGAAGCCGGTTTTGCCGCGCATACCGGGAAGTCCTAACAGGCTGAGGCTCATTGCCATGCGGTGATCGTTGTGAGTACAGAAAACAGTATCGGCCTTGGGGGGGGTGAGCCCCATGGGGGGCGGGGCCACAACCATGCCATCAGTGGTGACGATGACAACAGCGCCAAGCTTGGCAAGTTCCTGAGCGGGTGCGTGCAGCCTGTTACTTTCCTTGGTTTGGGCGTGTGCCACTCCGCGAATGATAGTTGCGCCGACTGCATGGGTTGCAAGGGTTGCAACCGTCGGAACCAGATCCGGGCAATGCCCCATATCAATTTCAATACCGTGCAGAGGCGAGGGTAAGATCGTAATTCCGGTTGCTTCACGCCGGACAATTCCCCCCATTTCCTCAATGATTGCAAGCAGGGCTCTATCTGCCTGCAATGAGTTCTGATCTAATCCCTGAACAGTCACAGGGTGTGGCCCAATGGCACCTGCTGCCAGAAAATATGAGCTGCTGCTCCAGTCGCCCTCAACCGTATATGTTCCAGCGTGATAGGGGGCTTTTTCAATGGAAAAACGGATGTTGCCAGGTTCTGCCTGAGTGAGGGTGCGCCATGCTTGTGGCTGCCATGTTCCGCTTGTTCGGGTAAATACTTGAAAGGGAATCCCAAAGCGCTCCAGCGTTTCCAGGGTCAGGCTCACATAGGGCCATGAAACCACCCGATTACCGGCAAGTTCGATGCAGAGTCCTTTTCCCAGAGGGGCAGCAAGCAGTAATCCTGAAAGGTACTGGCTGGAAGTATCGCAATTGATATGCACAGTAGCGTCTGGCAATGAAGATGCGTCCAGTCCGTGTGCATTGAGAAGAAAGGGGGGATTGCCGTTTTCCTGTTCAAACGTAATCTGTGCGCCAAGCTGTATGAGGGCATCGGTAAGCGCTTTTATGGGGCGCTCGTGCATACGCTGTGCGCCGTGTACACGAAATTGTCCCTGTCTTGCGGCAAGAATGGCAGTCAGCAGGCGGCAGGTGGTGCCGGATTCCCCCACAAAACATGAATGCACACTCTGGGAAGGGCTAGCTTTCTCGGTGATGCCGTGAACTGTGATGGAATGGGCGTGGTGGGTAAAGCGTGCTCCCAGCCCTGTCAGAATTTCACAGGTGCGGGCGGTGTCGTCGCAGTCCAGAACAGTATTGAGGTGAGATTCACCCTTGGCAAGGGCTGCGGCAATAAGAAAACGGTGCGACAGGGACTTTGACGGTGGTGCGGGAATAAGTATTGGGTGCATGCGGTACTCATATAAGAAAACCCCGCCTTGAAAAGACGGGGATAATACTCTTGGGTGGGGCGAATGAAGAGGATTGAACTCTCGACCCCCTGGGCCACAACCAGGTGCTCTGCCAACTGAGCTACATCCGCCACAAGAGACAGCACATATATACGTTTCCAATTTTCAGGTCAAGCATTTTATTTTTGATAAGTAGCATTTTTTGCCTGGATTTTTTTAGATACCAGCATACATGTTGCCCTGTTTAGCCGTTATGCAAATTGTGGATTAGGAGGAAGGGGGTCTGGGGGAGGGAAACTCAAGGGGGTCACCCCCCTTGGGGTTCCCTCCCCCATATACGCCGGAAAGAAGCTCAACAGTATCAGGCTCATTGCGGGCTGTGCCGGCACTTTTCCCCATTCCGTCCGGGCCAGGCCGTCTTGCGTCAAGTTCGCGCTGGATGTCGGCTGTGTCAAGGGGAATGCCGGCGGGGCATCCGTCAAGAATGCCGCCAAGACCGGCCCCGTGAGATTCTCCATAGGTGGTCAAGCGTAAAATATGCCCAAAGGAGTTCACAGGTCAACTCATTGCAGGGGAAGTTCGTAGGTGAAAAAATGCCAGTGGAAGGAACCGTCTGGCTGTTCCTCTGGTTCGGCATCCAGAACAGGCACCCCGCGCCATGCGTAGGTGAGGCCGCCATCGGGGCGGATGGAGCAAAACATGTTGGCGGTTATCTCATGCGGTTCCAGCATTTCTGGAGGTTCTCCAAGATGTTCGAGGTGTTCACGCAAGAGTGCCTCTACTTTGCGCAGGGTTGCGCCATCGGGTCTGGGTGCGGCCATAGTAAACCTTGTTGAATATTGTAGGTTGTCAGTATATACTTTTTAAAGAAACTGTTTCACTATTGATTTTATTGAATATCTTGCCGATGAGCTGCTTTTTGAACGTATGCTGTAAAAAAAATGGTTCCTGCTATGCTGCTGAAAAAATATATAACTTCTAACTGGTTTTCAAAATACATAGCAGATTTTGGAAAAAGATACGCTGTACTGCTCGCTTGCGCGCATTTGAGTAAGTAGTCACGAGAGTTTGTTGTGCAATGAGCTCTTATAATAACGTCATGTTTTATGAAAGTCTACAGGCTCCTGCCCGGGGGCTGCCTTTCCTTTCAAACACCCTGCGGGAGAATCCCATGCAGCCTATTCCCACGTTTGTCAAAAAAATAGCGCTTTTTGCCGCCCTTACCCCTGAGCAGTACGCTCTTTTGGCTTCTGCCTGGACAATCAAAGATTGTGATAAAGGGGATATCTTTTTTGTTGAAGGCGAGACGGCGTATGGCTTGTATATGATGTTACAGGGCAAGGTGAAGATTTTTCGCACAGCCCTTGATGGGCGTGAGGCTGTCTTGCATGTCTTTGGTGCGGGGGAACTCTTTGGGGAAGTGGCTGTTTTCCAAGGGGGTAAGTTTCCGGCAACGGCTCAGTGCGTTGAAAGTGGACAAACGCTTTTTTTGCCGCGTGAAGCGTTGGTGCGCGGCATTGCGGCGGAGCCTGCTCTGGCTATGAATCTTTTGGCGGCTCTTTCCTGGAGATTGCGAGAATTTGTTAACAAAGTTGAGGCGTTGACTCTTATGGAAACGCCCCAGCGCCTTGCTGCTTACCTGCTGCATACCAGCGAGGAAAATGGCGGGAAGGATACCTTTCAGCTTGATGTTAGCAAGGTGCTCTTGGCGGGAATGCTTGGCACGGCGCGGGAAACCCTTTCCCGCTGCCTCACTCGTATGGTGGAGCAGGGCATGATTACCATGGATGGGCGCAAGGTTTGCATTCTGGATAAGAAGCTTTTGCAAGGCCTTGTGACTGGACTTGAGAATTTATAAATATTTTTGCCATAGCTCTTTCCAATTGCCGTGGGAGGAGTTACTTTCTACACTGACACAAAATGATATCGGAGGCCACAATGTGGGACTATACAGATAAGGTTCGGGAACATTTTCTCAACCCGCGCAACGTGGGTGAGCTGCAAGGAGCCAATGCCGTAGGCGAAGTGGGAAGCCTTGCCTGTGGCGATGCGTTGAAACTCTTTTTGAAAATTGAGAATGGGCGTATCTTGGATGCCAGCTTTCAAACCTTTGGATGCGCCAGCGCCATTGCTTCCAGCTCTGCTCTTACTGAAATGGTAAAGGGTAAAACGGTGGAAGAGGCCCTCAGTATTTCCAATAAAGATATAGCCTCCTTCCTTGGCGGACTGCCCAAAGAAAAAATGCACTGCTCCGTTATGGGGCAAGAGGCCCTTGAGGCAGCCATTCGTCAATGGCGGGGTGAGCCTGCCATTCCTCATACGCATGAGGGGCGCATGGTTTGTAAATGCTTTGGGGTGACGGACGAACAGATTATCAAGGCTATTCGGGAAAATAACCTGACAACAGTGGAAGAAATAACCAACTTCACCAAAGCAGGCGGCGGTTGTGGAGATTGCTATGATGATATTAAAGAAGTTTTGCGCGTAACCTTGGCGGGCGGCACAGGCAAGACGGCGGGCATTGCGGATTTTCGTAAGCCGGTGGAGGCAGCTCCGGCGGCTCTTTCCAATATACAGCGTATGCAGCGTGTTATGGCGGTTTTGGATGAAATAGTGCGCCCGCGCCTCAAGCAGGACGGTGGTGACATTGAGCTTGTTGATATCGTGGGTAAAACAGTGACTGTTGCCCTGCGCGGCATGTGCTCAAGTTGCCCGTCCAGTCGTTTGACCCTGGAGGGCCTTGTGCAGCAGACCTTGCGAGATCAGGTGGAAGCAGACCTTGAGGTAAAAGAGGTGGCCGTATGAGTCAGTCCATTATTTATCTTGACAATAATGCCACGACAGGGGTTGCCCCTGAGGTACTTGAAGCCATGCTGCCATATTTGCAAGGCGAATTTGGCAATCCTTCCAGTATGTACTCTTTTGCGGGCAAGGCTCAGCAGGCCCTGCGCACTGCAAAGGAGCAGGTGGCGGCTGCCCTTGGGGCACAACCGGAAGAGATTATGTTTACCTCATGCGGCACGGAGAGCGATTCCACTGCGATTTATTCTGCCCTTCATGCCCGCCCGGAAAAAAAACATTTCATCACAACCCGTGTGGAGCACCCTGCCGTTCTTGCCCTTGGGCAGCATCTGGAAAAGCAGGGATATCGCGTTACCTATCTTGCCGTTGACGGGAAGGGGCGTATTCAGCTTGATGAGTTTGAGCGAGCGCTGAGCAAAGACACAGCCCTTGTTTCCATGATGTTTGCCAATAATGAGACAGGAAACATTTATCCTATAGCTGAGGCTGCTGCCCTGTGCAAAAACCTTGGTATTCCCTTTCATACGGATGCGGTGCAGGCTGTGGGGAAAATACCCATAAATCTTGCGACTCTTCCTGTGGATTATTTGGCCTTATCAGGGCACAAGCTGCACGCTCCCAAAGGGGTGGGAGCACTTTATGTGCGCCGTGGCGCGCCTTTTCGGCCTTTTTTACGGGGCGGGCATCAGGAGCACGGGCGCCGGGCCGGAACGGAAGCGGTGCCGAATATTGTCGCCCTTGGTAAGGCTTGCGAGCTGGCAAGCCAGCATATAGCTGATGAGAACACGCGAGTGCGTGCTCTGCGGGATTCTTTACAACGCAGCTTGCTCAGCACTATTCCCGATGCGATTATTAATGGTGATCCTGATAACCGCCTGCCGAATACAATGAACATCTCTTTCAAATATGTGGAAGGGGAAGCCATTCTGCTGATGCTTGACCAGCATGGCATTTGCGCCAGTTCCGGCTCTGCCTGCACCTCGGGGAGTCTGGAGCCTTCGCATGTTCTGCGTGCCATGGGCATTCCCTTTACCTACGCGCATGGTTCCTTGCGGCTGAGCCTTTCGCGCTGGAATACGCAGGAAGAAATGGATACAGTGGCGCGGATATTGCCTGGAATTATTACGCGCTTACGGGAAATCTCGCCATACCGGAACCTTGCGGATGATGCGCCTGTCGGAGATCCGAATTCATGTAGTTGTACTTTGGCTTAGGGAAGCGTTGAGCTTTCATGAGGCGAGTGGGGAGGGATCCTCACTCGCCTGGTCAGAAATTCGTAGAGGAAAGGTATGGTGATTGCGTGGTAAAGTATAAATAATGTGAAAAGAGTCCGTTGGGCGAAATCTCTTGTCGGAAGTGTTTTTTGCTTGCACTTTTTGATAAAAAACGTAATATCTGATAATTGTAACTATTACTGACTTGTTTGATTCTTAGGTAGGTCAGTTGATTGTTCCAATGATTGCTTGGCAAGCAGCCACGCAATGAGGTTTTTTATTGGTATTTTTCGGGATTGTAGATAGTGTTGTCAAATCTAGTTATTTGTTCTCTGGCAAGGCACATGAGTTCCGGGTGGAGGAAGTGTATAGAGATATACATGACTGAAGCGTGGTGCGAGTGTACCAAGGCAAGGGCAAAAAGACATAGTGTTAACAGGCCCTAAGACACATTCGTAAAAAATTGAAATACCAAGGAGAGAAACATGTTACATTTAAAAACATTAGGCCTTACCTTAAGTGCGCTGTTGCTTGCTTTCAGTAGTGTTGCTCAGGCAGCCTCAACATCCGCGATGGTTTACATGTCGACAGAGACAGGAAATGGAATGAGCGTTGGAACTGTGACCTTTACAGATACCCCTGCTGGTCTTGAAATTAAAACAGATCTAAAGGGTTTGCCGGCTGGTGAGCACGGCTTCCATGTTCATGAGAAGGGTGATTGCGGGCCCATGGAAAAAGATGGCAAAATGACCCCGGCTTTGATGGCGGGTGGGCATTTTGATCCCGATAAATCTGGCAAGCACCTGGGGCCAGACGGTGATGGACACAAAGGCGATTTGCCGAAGCTGGTGATTGGCGCAGACGGTATGGCCAAGCTGACTTTGACCCTTAAAAAGGCAAAGGCTGAGGACTTCAAAGGGCGTGCGCTTATGATTCATGGCGGTGGAGACAATTATTCAGATATGCCGGCAGCCCTTGGCGGCGGCGGCCCCCGTATCGCGTGTGGTCTGATTCAATAACTGAAATCTTTGCATGACGCTTTCTTGCGGCTGAATAGCAGATGTGAGAAAGTGAACAGTGCAGAGTGTCTTTTTTTCAAGATTTGCTAAGTATTGAGGCCATTGTACAATGGACTCAATACTTAGCGTTCCTTTTTTTAAAGCCCCAACGGGCTTTAAGAACGCCGCACTGCTAGCGCGGGGCGCCTGCTGCGCAGTTGCCAAAGGCCATTGTGCAATGGCCGTTGTGCAATGGCCTCGAGATAGGCGAAATTTGAGGAGAGTATAGCATTAAATTTTTCCCATTGTTGCACAATGGGAAAAAATATTCATGGGTGACAATAAAACTAAATTTGTTGACATTGGTGTAAATATAGAGATATGCATTCCGATATCATTCGTTGCGAATAAATAGATTGATGCGGCTTCGCAGCTTTTTCATGGAAGAAGCAGTGTAGGCAGAATTTTCTTAGGCATATAGTGTATTCTATATATTGTGTGTGTTTATATGAATTGTGCGTAACCTACCGCTGTTATTAACTTTAAAAAGAGTAGAGACTCATTATGACGACTAAAGGCAAAATTATAGCCGGTTATTTTTTGATGGTGTTATTATTGGCTATTGCCACAACCATCGGCTACGTGAGTCTTAACAGTACTATGGTAGGCATAAAAGAAGCCGCACGGCTTAGCACATTTAGCACAAGCTCCAGTAATCTCGTTGCTTATCTTAATCGTTCTGGCGCCCTCCTCAACTCATTTCTTGAAAGCGCCGATCCTACTCGCGCCATAGCAGCACGGGCAGAATTGCAGAAGGCCTTAAAAGAAGTTGCAAACTGTGAATCTGTAGTGGTGCGGGCGGGGCGTCGTGATAGCCTTGAGAAAATTCGCCAGTACATTCTGGAGGGCGAAAAACTGGAAGAAAAAATACAGATTGGTATCAAAGAGGCCGCAGACCAGTACTCTAGCGGTATGCAGGTGGCAGTGAATGTCCTGATAGCTAAAATGCACAGCATCAATGATGCCGCAAAGCATGTTAATAATCCAAGTACCCCGGCTGCCCTTTTTATTGCAGCCATAAACCTTGGGGCAACCCGTAGCAACTTGGCTCTTTTTGGAACAAGGCGTCTTGCTGAAGACGGAGCTCGTGCAGAGGAATCGTTGCGCCTTTTAGAAACTTCGCTCCACGATATTGAGCAGCACATGCAGGCGGAAGAAACCAAGCGCGTGCATGCAGAGAGCATCCGTGCCCTGGAGGAAATAAAGATTTCCTTTGGCACCATGCAAGTACGTCTTAAGGCTGTTCAGGGCGATCTTGGCAAAGTCCGGCAGCTTTTGGTAGACCTTATGGGCCTCACTGCATCATTGAGCGAGGAAGTTGATGTGGAATCTGCCAAAATAGCAGCAGCGCTGGAGGAATCCACTAGAACAGCAGAACGCCTCACTCTTACTGTTGGGGGTATTGGCTTACTGCTTGGTATTGCTTGTGCCATTTTCCTTATCCGTGGGCTTGTGAATGTGTTGGATGAATTGTCCCGCTTTGCTGTTGCCGTTGCCAAAGGTGATTTTCATGCCTCTATCAAGGTGCGTGAAGGTGGTGAAATTGGGAGTGTTGTTAATGCGTTGCAGACAATTCCCACTGTGTTGAAGCAAATGCTCGATGCCTACGCCACCCTTGAATCGGATATTCAGCATGGGCACCTTGATCAGCAGGCAGATCCTTCGCGGTTTTCTGGTGAATTCGCCTCCCTTATCCGGGGGACAAACAACGTGCTTTCCTGTTTCCGCCTGGTTATAGATAGCATTCCTACGCCAATTATAACCATGACGCCAGAAATGCGTGTTATCTTCATGAACAAGATAGGGCAAAGCCTTGCGGGTGAGGGTTACAAGAATCAGAATGCCCAGGAGCTTTTTAAGGCTGAAGATCGCGGAACTTCGTCGGATGGGCTGCAAAAAGCCATTGCAACACAGTCCCCGGTTAGCGGCGAAACGAAGGTGTGCCCACGCGGTACGGTAATGGATGTTACTTACAGTAGCATTCCTATGCATGATGGACAGGGCAAGTTTGTCTGTATTTTGCAGCTTGTTTCCGATATTACGAAAATTAAGCAAACTCAGCGCACTATTGTGGATGTGGCCACACAGGCGATGGATATTTCCAATCGTGTTGCCACTGCGGCAGAGGAGCTTTCTGCACAGGTAGAAGGTGTCACGCGGGGTACGGATATTCAGCGAGATCGCGCAGCTTCAACAGCCACAGCCATGGAAGAAATGAATGCTACGGTTCTTGAAGTGGCCCGTAGCGCAGGGCAAGCCAGTGAGCAGGCTGAAGCAACCCGTGAAAAAGCGGCCCATGGTGCTGCAATGGTAAACAAGGTTATTACCGCCATTCACCAGGTGAACAGAGTTGCCATAGAGTTGCAAAGCAACATGAAAGAGCTTGGAACACAGGCAGAATCCATTGGCGGCGTTATGAATGTCATTTCTGACATTGCCGACCAAACGAACCTGCTTGCTCTGAATGCTGCCATTGAGGCTGCCCGTGCAGGTGAAGCTGGGCGTGGCTTTGCGGTTGTGGCAGACGAAGTGCGTAAGTTGGCAGAAAAAACAATGGGAGCCACAACTGAAGTTGGCGCGAGTATTCGCGGAATTCAGGCTTCTGCTTCCAATAACATCACTCGTGTGGGTGAAGCTGCCAAAAGCGTTACAGAAGCAACCGACCTTGCTGGAGTCTCAGGGGAAGCCCTGCAGGAAATTCTGCAACTTGTGGGGAATAACTCTTCTATCATAGCAAGTATTGCTACCGCTGCGGAAGAGCAGTCCGCCACGTCAGATGAAATTAGCCATTCAGTGGGCGAAGTGAACCGCATTGCTGGTGAAACAGCTTCAGGCATGGTCGAGTCCTCCGCCGCTGTAGAGGAACTCTCAAATATGGCCCAAAAGCTTAAAGGGCTGCTGGATAAGCTTCAGCATCAGTAAGGACAAAACACAGGTGGAGAGCACTTGTGCTCCTGCCTGTCCTTGACTCATAAAAATACGATACCATATCCCCTGCACCTCTTGATGACGAGGTGCAGGGGATTATGGTATGCGGGTTAGTCCGAAATTTTTAATTCCGCACTTCCCCCTCTCTTCTCAATTTTATAACTGTGAGAGAATCCTCATGATGCGCGAGTTGAGATCGAGGATATTATCGCGCAGCTCTGTTTGTTCTGCCCACTGCCGGTTGCTGATTTGGGTAGCGGCGGTTTTGAGTTGTGCCACTTTTGCGTCGGTATCGGAGAAAAGTATATTCCAGTTTATTTTTTGTGGGGCGTTGGCTGTGTCCAATTGTACCATTAACTGCTTGCCGGGTGAGAGGAGTAACTCTTCGAGATAGCCGGGGATGGTTACTTGCATGGAAAAGCGCTCACGAAGGAGGTTTGCCAGTACATTCTGTGCCTTTTCTTCTCCGTGAACAAGAAAAACCGCCAGATCCGGCCTGGCAAAGGATGCTACCCAGTCCAGAATCTGACTTTGCCCGGCGTGGCCCGAAAACCCGCCAATGGTGAAAATTTTGGCGGCAACAGCCACTTCTTCGCCAAAGAGTGTGATGCTTTTTGCGCCATCCACTATTTTTCTGCCGGGTGTGCCCACAGCTTGATATCCGCTAAATACGATGCTGGCCCCTGGCCTCCAGAGGTTGTGGCGCAGGTGGTGCTTGATGCGTCCGGCGTTGCACATGTCGCTGGCGGAGATGACTATGGCAGGCCCTTTACTGGTGTTGATGGCCTGAGATTCACGAGTATCAAGAGTGTAGCGAAGCCCGGGGAGGGAGAGGGGGTCTTCCCCGGCCTCGATGAGATCCGCTGTGGCTCTGTCGAAATACGAGGGGTGCTTGCGAAATATTTCTGTGGCGCGAATGGCGAGGGGGCTGTCCACGTAGACAGGCATATCAGGCGGTAGCTTGCCGGCTTTGCGTAAAAGGTAGAGCGTGTAGATGATTTCTTGGGTACGCTCCACGGCAAAGGCGGGGATAATGGTTTTTTCCCCATGTGAGTAGCTGTATTGAATGGCGGCCGCAAATTCGTCAAGGCTGGAGCCTTCGTTCTTGTGGTTACGATCACCATACGTTGATTCCATGAAAAGGTAGTCGGCTCGCATGAGCGGATGATCCGGGTCGTCCATCAGCAAGGCATTGGGGCGGCCAAGGTCGCCGGAAAAAATGAGGCGTGTTACCCCTTCCGCTTCAGCAACTTCCAGCTCTAAAAAAGCTGATCCTAAAATATGGCCCGCATCTCGGTAGGTTACGCGCACGCCTGCGGCAGGCTCAAAGGTTTGATTGTAAACCACTCCCTTAAGCTTTTTGGTTACTTTTTCAGCGTCTTCTGTTGTATAGAGGGGGGGGATGGGTTTTTCCCCCAGTCGCACCCGCTTGCGGCTGGCCCATTCCGCTTCCATTTCTTGAATGTGGGCACTG
>JAVBJS010000157.1:0-22045 GCA_031546885.1 Desulfovibrio sp. | reverse complement strand
TGAAATAGAACGTCTTTTCAGAAGGTTAAAAGGTTTCAGGCGAATCTTTACTCGGTACGACAAGCTTGACGTCATGTTCCTTGGGTTTATTGTTTTTGCCTTAATTGTAGAGGCCCTCAGATAGTGTTAACAGGCCCTAGTGTCTAATTGTTAAAATTTCGAGCATAAAACTTCACTGTTTCCGGAAAATAACAAAAGTATAACATACTGATTTTTAATAGGCACGCCGACTCAGTCGGCGCAAAATCCTGTCGGATTTTGTAGTGCTTACTTTTGCAAGTAAGCACTAGGCATTAAAAGTTCTACGACACCCACATCGCATCTTCCTTGAGCTTCAGCATTGTTCGTTGGCCTTTGGCGTTGCACAGAAAGGTGCGGCCGATAAGGAAATATACATCATCAAGACCATCGGCGGGGCAGAGCACTCGTACCCGTTGCCCTGGGGCCCATAAAGGGCCTGTCCCCTGTATTCGGTGTCCGCGCACTTCAGCACGAATGGTGAAGGCGGCAATTTTTCCTTGCTGCATCCGCATTTTTGCCTTTTTTTGCGCATGATCCGAGGTGTCTACATCGCCATCCAGCAGAATAAGTGGGCGCTGCAATCCTTGACTTGTCAATTCCGTATTGTCCTCATGTGCCTGCATATCATGCATACCTATGCGATTTTGATTGCCGTGCGTCTGTCCTAGCACAGACACCCGTGAATGCGTGCTCGTCATGCTTCGCTCCACGTCCATGCTCAGCACGTTGCTCTGGCTATCAGGATCAAGAATCAAGGTAGTCACAGGCGGTGTTGTATAGTCCGGTTTGCCAACGGTGAAGGTGCCGTCTGGGGTGAACCAGGCGTGGCAGTTGTTGAGCTCGCAAATGCGCGCAATGGCACTCCAGGCTGTTACCCCTGGATCAATAGAGATTTTTTCGTGGACGGCTTGCACCTGAACATCCACCTTTTGAATGTTAAAAGGCTGCAAAATATTCCGTATAGCGCTTTCCACCGTGGCCTTGCGCTGAGTGAAAATGGGAGCGCTGCAATCCAGCAGGCTCCCCATAAGATCCCTGCCCGCCAGGGTAAGTGTACGTTCCCCCTTGGCGGTGTGTGTTCTCACACTATCAATGCTTCCCTCTAAAATGGCGCTATCACCAATGGATACGCTCACTCGCGCTCCAGGTCGCACATGATGCGGCGTCAGGCGCATTGCCATGCCCAGCGTTACCTGCCAGCCGTCTGCGGGGGTAACGAGATCAGATTCTATGGAATAACTCGTCCAGTCTCTATGCTGCGTTCCCGCCACTGTCACAATAATACGATCGTCAAAACCCGATTGCGGTTCGAACATGGAGGCTCACTTTGTTGGAGGGTGATAACAATGTGAATGTCTTCTTGGCATCCACATTCCCATCCTACAAAAAAGTCCGCATAAAAAAAGCTTGCTATACTTCAGTAAATTCGCACTTATCAAGTCCATTGCACAATGGCCTCTGGCCGAAAAAGATAAAAGGCTACTTACACTCATTTTGCAGCAAAGTTGTTTTGAAATTTGATGTAAAATGAGTATGCGTTCTAAAAAGCACAAAAATGTAGATAAATACTCTCTCCAAACTCTCGACAAAATACTTCCTTTGCCATAAGCTTTTCCTGTATCACTTTTCTGTATATCTGCCTTAAATGTATAAGAAACCCTTGGAGTATTATAAGCTTTCGCTGTAGTGAGTTGAATTAATTAAATAATAGTGCTGCAGCTTGCGAGCGGTTGCTTTGCGGCTGGCTGGGACTGATGTATACTTTTCATTATACATCACACCAGAAAACCGCTGATCAATAAGACTGGATAACGCCATGCCCACACTTGACCCGCGCAACCCAATACTTTTTTGCGGCAATGAACATATTGAGACCGTAGAATCGCGCATTCACCATAAAATGCGCAATTATACCGAGTATAACTTCACCACTCCTCAGTCATATGCGCTTAATGTGTTTTTTGATCTCGCGCAAGAATTTGAAGATTCCACGTTGCTGCACTTGCTGAGTGTTCTTTTGCTGCGAGTTTTTTTTAACGTTGAGGCAGAGCTCTTCCTTAAAAATGGCCCCAATACGTATTCTCTGTACTCACCTAAAATAGATGGCGTTCCTCCCCCGATGCCCAATTTTTTCCGTGAAACCGCCATGCACGATTCGTCATGGTGTGATGCAGATCATTGCTATTTACCGTTGCATGGCAAGAGCAGGGTTTTTCTACCCAAGGATCAGCGCATCGTTGCCGAGGAGTCGTTGCTTGGCGTTATGGTGGCGTATCCCAAGGAACCTTTGCAAAGTCACGATATGCTTTTTCTTGAAAAATATGCCAATCGAGTTGGCTTTTGCCTGCATAACAGACTGCTGGCAGAGCAGCATATGCGGCATATTCTTTTTGTGCGCAAGCTTGCTCATGACATTGGGCACAACGTCATTACACCTAATATGCAATTTAAGCTGATGCTGAGCCGCCTGGAAGAACAGGTACGCAAGCTTGAAACCATCACCCCCAAGGCTCTTTCGCCAGATACGCATGTGGAGCTGGCAAGCCTGCAAAAGCAAATTAGCGATCAAACCCGGGCACTTGTTCGTCATTTTAAATACGGAGCACTTTTTCTTGAGAGCTTGCTGCGGCAAAGCCATTTTGACGAAGGGCATTATGTTCTCCGCCTGGCGCGTCTTGATCTGTGCCGGCTCGTTATTCTTCCGCAATTTGAGCGTTACCGTGCGCATCTTGAAGAAAGAGGCATTTATGTTGCCAAGGAGCAGCCCCTTCTTCCCAGTGAGCCATGCATGGCCATGGTTGATATGGGGCTTATCAGTCAGGTGTTGGCAAATCTGTTGTCCAACGCTGTCAAGTATTGCGCTCCCTCAGCCAGCGGCAAACCGGCAGAGGCGCGCTGTTCTGTTGAGCTTGTACCAAACTCTTTTCCTGATGGCGTTGCAGGGCTTAAGGTAAGTGTTTTTACCACTGGCCCCTGTATAGCAGAGCGAGAACGGGATTTTCTCTTTGAGGATAGTTTCCGCGCCTCCAATGTTAATGAGCAGCACGGCAGCGGGCACGGACTCTTCTTTACACGTGAAATCGTGGCAGAGCACGGCGGAAAAGCCGGATACGAATCGCACCCGGATGGTAATATTTTCTATTTCACCTTGCCACTAGGCTAGGGGATTTGATTAATAAAATTAGTGCATTGTGCAATCACCAGAGCGTGTTGTACAATGCAACGAACTCAAAATGAGTGAAATGCCCTGGTGGATGCGTTAGGTAGTGTCGTCAAATGCAGATATTTTGCCCTCTGCCCAGTATTTGTGCCCCCACTCTTCCTATCTGCCATCAGAAATCTACTGTAAGGCAAAGAAATTGCATATGAGGCAAGGAATGTCTTTTAGAGGTAGCGCTTTGGCGTAGCTATATGCCTTTATCCTTGCAGTAACGCGGCCAATTCTTCTCGAATAATTCTTGCCGCCGTCTCAGCCGCCGTCTTTTCGATGTTTGCCTGTACGGATGCGAACAAGGCGCGTGTTTCTTCCAGGTCTTTTCGCGTTTGCGTCAATTCTTCTCTGGTCTGCGCAAGGTCATTATTGGTCTGAGCCAGTACATCTGCTTGAGCCACATGTATCTCGCTTACATTATTTCTGGCAGATACCGTTTGCGCAATAGCCTCACGCAATTCCGCCATTTCTTCAGTAACGCTCGATTGCTTTCCGGTAAGCGCCTGCAACGCTGATTCCTGCTCAGCAATACGGCCCAGGGCAGTTTCCAGTAAGTTATCTTTTCTGTTAATGATGCCGCGTAGCGCATCTATCTCTTTTCCCGCGACTTGCAAAGAATCCTGCAAGGCCGAAACATCCGTTCGTAACTCAAGATCCCTTTCTGCATTTGCAAACTGGGTAGCATCGCCCGCAGATTGTTCCTCAACAGGAGTCTGTTTCGCTGTAAACGAACTTATCGGGCCGGACGCTGGAGCTGATGCCAACATATCATCCAGCAGGGCATCCAGCTCATTTAAATCCACTTCTTCCAAGTCTGCCCGTTCAGCAGTGGTGGGTTGTTCTATTGCAACCTTCAGGGACTCTTCGGCTGTATGAGACTCCACAGGAATGTTGGCAGAAGCAGCAACAGTGGGCTGCACGGGTGCTGCCGGGGCAGGTGCCTCTTCATCAGAAACAGCAGGTAAGGCAGCGTGTTGGGCCATAATAGACGAGTGCTCCCCAGAATCATGTAAGTTTGCGTTAACAGTTTGATCTTCCCCAATGGCTCCGCTGGTCATAGCCGCGTCTGCATCAGGCGATTCGCTCAAAGGAGCAAGTTCAGCAGCAGACGTGTCATACGGCTCAGCAGGTTCACCTACAGGAGGCGCAATGAATTCACCTTCCTCGGCACGCTCAACTGCCGGGGCCTCAAAGTCCAGAAAATCAACCAGATCCACAGCTCCTTCCACTTCTCCTACAGGCGTATCCAGCGTCGCTCCCGCGCATTCAGGAGTGGTGCTCACGGTTTCTTCTGAGTTGGCAAAGTCCGGCAAATCTTCAAGATCCATAGAGCTATCAAGAGCATCTCCCTCCCTTGGCATAGACGAAGAGCTCTCATCCGGTTTGGTAAAATCGGGCAAATCATTCAAGCCCATAGAATCATTTATGCTGTTATCGGCAGGTTCAAGCGCGCTTTCAGTAGATGTCGCCAAATCTGGAGCCTCGTTCACAGCCGGACGTATAGCGGCTTCCGCGTCTGGCTCTATTTCTGTATCAACCATACCAGATACGTCATTAGCTGCAACGCCGGCTATTTCTGGAAGATCCTCAGAATCCATAGAAACAGTAACGGTATTGTCGGCCAGAGTTTCTAGCGGCATAGAAATGTCGGAAGCTGCATTAGTATCGGAAGGCAGTGCAGAGGTGATCTCAGTGGGTGTTGCAGCGTCTGCTTTGTCGCTAATTTCGTCTGGAGGAACGGCGGTTGCCTCGGGAGTTACAAGGGGGTTCGTAGCGGGTATAAAAGAAAGAGATACGGATAGTTTTGGTGTTTTACCACCCACTGCTGGGGGCGTGGGTGCGGCCAGCGCCTCTGCTGGTGCGCTGATCACTGGCATCTCCGGTGATTCCGCAATTTCCAGAACAGTCTCGGACTTAACGGGTGTAATAAGTTCATCCGTAGCGGCAAGCTCATCTTCCACAGAGTCAGCAGGGACGGATTCAGATATGGTAGATGTTGCGTCAATAGTAATTGTGTCAGGTTCTATTGATGTCGCAGCAGATACAGGCTCTCCAGGCATTTCCGCAGTGAGGGGGGCAGGCGCGGCGAACTCTGCCGACTCTGCCGGCATCTCCACAGCGGGGGCATCCGTAGCAGGGGGCGCGAGTCCCAGCAAATCATCCAGATCTATTTCAACATCTGTATCGTCAGTTGTTGCAGCAGAAGGCACCGGTTTGGTAAAGTCCATCAGGTCGTCTAAATCCATAGCAACATCAGCATCATTATCCACTGTTGCTGCAAGCATGGCGGCAACAGTCATAGGCGCGGAAGGCGTAGGCGTAACGGATGCTGTGGCAGGGGAAGCAACAGGCGCGGCGGGTGTTGCTGCTGCAAGTATTTCCGCAAGCGCGTCCGCAGCAGGATTCATTGCCGCAGCGGATGTCGGTGGTGCGGCGGCAGCCGGTGTCGGTTTGGTAAAGTCTGGCAGGTCGTCTAAATCTACAAAAACATCAGGGCCGTCATTCGCCGTTGCAGCAAGCATGGCGGCAACAGTGACGGGTGCGGAAGGTCTAGGCGCAAGGGTGGATGGAGCAACGGGAGCAGCCTGCTCTTCAGGCATCTCCGTGCGCATGGCCGTGGATGCCGCCGGTGCCCTTGGAGCGGCGGGTGTCGGTTTGGTAAAGTCCGGCAGGTCATCTAAATCCATGAAAACATCGGGGCCATCATCGGCTGTTGCAGCAAGCATGGCGGCAACCGTCACAGGTGCGGAAGGCACAGCAGCGGGTGCTGGCATAGGGGGGGCAGCGGGTGTCACAGGCGCAACAGGCGCGGCAGCGGCAGGAGTTGTGAGGCCCAGCAGATCATCCAGGTCTATATCAACCTGTGCATCCTCAGCCATTGCAGGCGCAATGAGAGCAGGAGCAGCAGGTGCGGCAACAGGAGCGGCAACAGGAGCAGCAAGCATGTCGGCAGCAGGAGCAGCAACAGGTGCGGCAGCTGCAGGAGTTGTGAGGCCCAACAGATCATCCAGGTCTATATCAGCCTGTGCAGCGGCAGTTCCGGTGGACGGGGCTGTTTTGCCTGTGGCTTCTGTAAAACTTGGCAGATTCTCCGGGACAGGGGCAGATTCTTTAGTGGCATCGTCCGTTTCAAGGTGTGCCGCAAGGAGGTTTTTGATGGCGTCTGCGGCAGCCAGCTCGGTTGGTGCTGTGCGTGGACTGGCGACGGAAGCCATGGCGTCGATTAAATCCTGATCGGGATCAAGAGGCGGAGCGCTACGGCGTGGGGCCTCTGGCTTTTGCATGTCCAGAGCTTCCAATAAATCCTCATCAAACGTCGAGGCTATATTTTGTGTCTTCGTGGAATTTGTATCATGCTCTGCAAGCATCTCAAGCTCAGCGCTTTCAAACAAATTTTCATCGGGCAAAGTCACAGCGGGCTGTGCGGTCTTTGTGGCGGCGAGGGAAGATTCATCGGTGGAATCAAGGGCATCGAAGGGATCGTACTGTGTGACGGCCTTGGCACTCGCAGCTACAGGTGCAGGCTCTGTACTCAAGGATTCCAGAAGATTGTCAAGGTCTGTCATGCTCGGCATGGTAAGCGTTTCGTCCAGATCCACCACATGGTCCACAGGGCTGGGGTCTGGAAAAGGTGCGGGAGTGTCGGTATTTTGCGAGAATTCACTCAGTACAGCGTCAAGGTCTGCGTTAAAGTCGCCTGTGTGCGTTGTGGAAATTTTTTTCCCCGGCTTTACCACTTCAAGTAAATCGACAATATCGTCGTCATCATCTTGAGGGAGATCAAGGGCAGCATTTTTTGGCATTGGCTAACCTGTATTGCTCGGCTGTGCCAAAGCAGGCGCAGTCGAGGTATAGTCATTGCTGCACAACGTGCGTAGGCAATGTATTTTGTAATATAATTCCGACAAACTTTTCCATAACAAGCGCTAATGTTTCTGTTCTAGGCATACCCCTGCCGAACAGCACCAAGGGAAGTACCCCGCACCTAATCTTTGCTATACAAATACAAAGTATAAAAGATAATGAATACTCGCTAAAGGCTTTATGCACTGTTCTTTCTTAACCCTATCTTAGCAAAAATGGCAAGAGCCGTTAGATGCGGCTCTGCCATTTTAGGTGGTTTTTTCAGAAAAACATAGGAAACAAAAGAATTATCCGTTACTCACCATCTCTGCGGCTATATTATGGTCAACAGGAGCGGGCGGGTACAGCATTTGCTGTGTAAGACATTTTGTATGTGCTTGTATTTGCACTATACTTCAAGCCTAGGGATGGCACTTGGATTTTGCGCATCCTGTCAATTCTTTTTTCTTGGCAGCGTCATCACCCGCGGTAGTCGTGTGGCAAGCTACGCAGCTATTGTGCTTAACGTCTTGTTTTTTGTGCATGGCCTGGTAGTAGGAATTTATACTTTTGTCCTTCTGCCCCATAATGTCATGACATCCTGCAGTGGCACAGGGGCGAAAATCTTCTTTGCCATCTACCGGGTGGTGACATTCCACACATTTTTGGGCTTTGTGGGTGCTATGGTTAAATATAACAACCTTCTTGCCGCCTTTTTCCAGTTTTTGTCCGTCCGCAGGAACTTCAGGCTGTGCTGCCAGGGCGGGCAAAACAAATGCGGCTAATAAACAGAATACCCCAAGAAGAAACAATCTTTTCATAACAGGGAACCTCCTCGCTTACTGTTACAGATCATATAGAATTAGACTGTCCCATACGCTTACACTGTAAGAGTGTCAAGGTTTCCGACGAAAGGGCGCAGTGTGATATCTTTTCGATAATTTGAGTTCGTTGCACAATGCAACGAACTCTGGCGATTGCGCAGCAAGCGGACAGCGCAGCGTGCCTTTCTTTCAAAATTCGTAGCGAATTTTGAAAGCTTGTTGGAAAATTATGTCTTATTTTTCAGCAAGATAAAACGATACATTTTCTTATCTAGTGAAGATAAAGAGAAAGGCACGCTGCGCTGTTCGCTTGCGAGCACCTGCTACGCAGTTGCCAGAGGCCATTGTGCAATGGCCTCAATTTACGGTGTACTGGCCTAAAATGCGCCTCATCTGACAGTTGCGCGTCCTTGAAATTCAGTTTACATAACAGGTATTGCCGGTGCCTAATGCGCACAGTGATTGTGCGCGGCATGGGCTGTGAGGCTCTTCCTTGCAAGTAGATGCGGAGGATTTTACTGTTTTACGATAACCTTTAGTCACAGGAGGCTACCTTAATGCTGTTGAAAAAAGCCTTTGCCACCACAGTTATGCTTCTTTCCATGGCGAGTGCCGCGCTGGCGGCCGAGCCCATCAAGCTTGGCGTTTATTTGCCCCTGACAGGGCAAAATGCGTTTGGCGGCCAGCTTGAGCTTGAAGGGGTTAAACTTGCCCATAAAGAAATGCCTTCCGTACTGGGCAGACCCGTTGAGCTGATTATTGTGGATAACAAGTCCGACAAGGTGGAAGCCGCCAACGCCGTGACCCGTCTTACCGCGAAAGACAAGGTTGTCGGCATTATCGGATCGTATGGATCTTCTTTGTCCCTTGCAGGCGGAGAAGTTGCTGAAAAAGCAAAAACGCCGGTTATCGCTACATCCGCTACCAATCCCTTGGTAACAAAAGATAAAAAGTATTATTTTCGCGCTTGTTTCATTGATCCCTATCAGGGAGCGGGTGCAGCGACCTATGTGATAAAGAATCTTAAAGGCACCAAAGCTGCTATTTTACGAGAAGTTTCTAGCGATTACGCTGTGGGCCTTGCCAGTTTCTTCAGCTCTTCCTTTAAAAAGCTTAATGGCGAAATCGTTGCAAACCTGAACTATAACGCAGGCGACCAGGATTTTACAGCGCAGCTTACAGAAATTATCAGCAAAAAACCTGATGTGCTCTTTATTCCAGCCTACTTTGCGGAAGGGGCCATTATTATGAAGCAGGCCCGTGAGCTTGGCGCAACCTTCCGTATCATGGGCGGTGACGCTATGGATAACCCGGACGCCATCAAGATTGGCGGCCAGGCTGTTGAAGGCTTCCTGCACACTGCTTTCCCGTATGACGCCACCATGCCTACCATGAACCCCACTGCAAAGAAGTTCACGGAAAACTGGAAGGCTGCATATCCTGGAAAAGATCCTAACGTGAATGCAGCCCTTGGCTATACTTGCTACATGATGTTTATGAAGGCCATGGAAGTTTCCGGTAAGGCTGAACCTGAAGCTATTACCAAGGCTTTAAGCGAATTGAAGGATTTCCCTGCCGTTACAGGCACGCTGAGCATTAATGCCTCGCATGACGCTGAAATGCCCATCGGGATCATTGAAATTAAAAATGGCAAGCGCCAGTACCTCGGTGACGTGAAGCCTGAGATGTAATTATCTGCCATCCCCGGTGCGGAGAACCCGTGCCGGGGATGGCAAATTTTATCGCGCGGGCATTGATTGTGCGACACAAAGGAGAGCTTTATACTCATGGATCTACTTGCCCTGCTCCCCGATATGAGCATGAACATGTTCATTCAACATTTTTTTAATGCTCTGGCCCTAGGTGCCCTGTATGGTCTTATCGCCATAGGCTATACCATGGTGTATGGGATTTTGCGGCTTATCAACTTTGCCCACGGCGACATCTTCATGCTGGGCGCGTATCTGGTATTTTTTACCACGGTAAGCTTTATGCCCATGTGGGCCATGCTGTTCATTATGGGGCTGGCCATTGTGGTATTTTACCGCACCTTCCTGCATGGTGATGAGCGCAAGCCCTGGTGGTGCTTTGCCCTTATGGCGATTTTTTTTGGGGGAGCGGGTGTGTTTGCCTTTTTTCCGGCGCACGACTTTGTTCCACCCTGGGTGATAGCGGCAATTTTTGCTATTATTGTCACCAGCGCCTGCGGCATTATGGTTGACCGTGTGGCCTATCGCCCCTTGCGTGATGCTCCCCGTATTTCCGCGCTCATTAGTGCCATTGGTATTTCCTTCCTTATTGAAAACCTTGGGGTGGTTATTTTTACAGGACTGCCAAGGCCTGTGTTGCAACCGGAAGTGCTGGTGAAGCCCTTTGTTTTTGGAGCAATCCGTATTGTTCCCATGGCGCTTATTGTTCCGGCTGTGTCTTTTGTTTTAATCGCGGGCTTGCTGTTCATTCTGTATCGAACCAAGCCCGGCCTTGCCATGCGCTCCATTTCCAAGGACATAGAAACCACCCGCCTTATGGGGGTTTCCGTTGACAAGGTTATTGCTCTCACCTTTGGGCTTGGTTCCGCCCTTGCCGCAGCCGCAGGCATCATGTGGGCGTTGCGGTATCCGCAGATTCACCCTTACATGGGTGTTGTGCCGGGGTTCAAGGCCTTTATTGCCGCTGTTTTTGGGGGCATCGGCTCCATTCACGGGGCCATGGTGGGGGGGCTTTTGCTGGGCTTCATTGAAATTATGATCATTGCCTTTTTCCCGGAGCTTTCCGGGTATCGGGATGCATTCGCCTTTATCCTGCTTATTGTCATTCTGCTTTGGAAGCCCACCGGACTTATGGGAGAAAAGTTGGAGGATAAAATATGAGTGCTACGAAATTGCGCGACACCTCCTGCACTCTGACGGCCCTGGTCGTTATGGGGATATTGCTCACGCTGGCGCAAAACCACCTGGATACGTACAGCCTGCAAATTCTGAATCTTGTGGCAATTAACGCCATTCTGGCTGTTTCTCTGAATCTTATCTATGGTTTTACGGGCATGTTTTCCCTTGGGCACGCCGGATTTATGGCCATAGGCGCGTATGTATGCACCCTCTGTATTCTGTCGCCTGACCAGAAAACGTCCATGTGGATTCTGGAAGAAATTCAGCCGTGGTTGAGAGATCTCTCCCTTCCCTTTATACTGGCAGTTCCTTTGAGTGGTTTTGTGGCGGCGCTGTTCGGGCTTATTATTGCCGTTCCTGTGCTGCGCCTTGGTGGTGACTACCTTGGTATTGCCACCCTTGGCTTTGCGGAAATTATTCGTGTGGTTATTACCAATGCCTCTTCCGTTACCAATGGTTCCCTTGGCATTAAGGGGATTCCGCAATATGCGACCATTGGGTGGAACTATGCCTGGCTGGTTATTACTGTTTACTGTATTACCGCTTTTTTACGCAGTAATATTGGTAATGTGTTCAAGGCCATTCGAGACAATGAGATTGCCGCACGAACCATGGGGATAAATACCTTTAAGTATCGTGTTATTTCCTTTTGCATCGGCGCTTTTTTTGCGGGTGTAGGGGGGGCGCTTTTGGCGGCGCTCATTTCAACGATTGATCCGAAGATGTTCAATTTCATGTTCACCTTCAGCGTGCTTATGATTGTTGTGGCGGGCGGGCTTGGTTCCATAACAGGAAGTATCCTGAGCAGCGTGGTTATTACCATTATGCTGGAGTGGCTGCGTATTGTTGAAAGTGCCGTGCCTATCAAGAGTATTGTGGAGTGGTTGCCTTTTGGGCAAACCCTTGCGGAATACACCAGTGATTATGTTATTCCGGGAGTATCGGGCATGCGAATGGTTATTTTTTCCATTCTGCTGATGGCCATTATTCTTTTTCGGCGCACCGGCATGATGGGAACGCGTGAGTTTTCCTGGGAAGGAGTCATCACAGGAACACGCAATGTGTTTGAGCGTCGGCAACAGATTAAGGAGCGCATTCTTGAAAAACCCGTGAAGCATACTGTGCTGGCGGGGCTTGTTGTGTACTTTCTTGTCCAATATGTGAGGTTGTCATGGCTGTAGCCGCTCCTGCCCTTGAATTAAAAGGGGCTACCATGCGCTTTGGCGGCATCACTGCCGTGAATGATCTTGATATGTGTGTGCCCTCGGGAGAAATTGTTGGACTGATTGGCCCCAACGGGGCAGGCAAGACAACAGTATTTAACATTATTTCAGGCTTTTATACACCAACATCCGGCTCCATATTCTTTGGTGGAAAGCCCATCGCCGGCACGCCGCCCCATCTCATTTGCAAGGCCGGCATTGCCCGTACCTTTCAGAATATCCGGTTGTTTTCAACAGCCAGTGCTTTGCAGAATGTTATGGTTGGCGGGCATGTGCGCCAAAAAAGTGCATGGTGGATGCCGCCTTTTGGGCTGCATCGTCGGGAAGAAGCGGAGCTTGTGGAAAAAAGCATGATCCTGCTCAAGCGAGTGGGGCTTGCGGATGCGGCCCATGTTACTTCCGGTTCTTTGCCTTATGGGGCACAGCGTCGGCTTGAGATTGCCCGCGCTCTGGCTACAAATCCAAGCTTTTTATTGCTGGATGAGCCGGCAGCGGGCATGAACCCGCAAGAAAGTTCCGAACTCATGGAATTGATTCAAGATATTCGTCGCGATTATGACCTCACCATTCTGTTGATTGAGCATGATATGAAGGTGGTTATGGGCGTATGTGCGCACATTTGGGTGCTGGAATACGGCATGTGCATTGCTGACGGCAATGCGGACTCCATTCGGAATAATCCCAAGGTCATTGAAGCGTATCTTGGTGAGGAGTATTTGAAATATGCTTAAAGTGGAAGATCTGCACGTTTATTATGGCGGCATTCATGCTGTGAAGGGCATATCCCTGACCATTGCAAAAGGCTCCATTGTCACGCTTATCGGGGCCAATGGCGCGGGTAAGAGCAGTACGGTGCGGGCCATTGCGGGTCTTGTTTCCACTCCTCAGGGAAAGATTATTTATAAGGACAGGGAAAATATTCTTGGTAAAAGTCCTGAATATATTGTGCGGCAGGGTATTGCCTTAAGCCCGGAAGGCCGTCGTATTTTGCCGCATTTGACGGTGGCGGAAAATTTACAACTAGGTGCCTATATTCGCAACGACAAAGAGGGAATTGCCAAGGATATGGACTGGGTCTACACGCTTTTTCCCCGCTTGCGGGAGCGCGTGTGGCAGCGAGGGGGTACTCTCTCCGGGGGTGAGCAGCAGATGCTCGCGGTTGGGCGCGCCTTGATGAGCAACCCGGATGTGGTTATGCTGGATGAGCCCTCCCTCGGCCTTGCGCCTATTCTTGTGAAGGAACTTTTTGAGATTATCAAGCGCATCAATGCCCTTGGCAAAACGGTATTGCTTATTGAGCAAAATGCCTTTGCTGCCCTCTCTATCGCTCACTATGCCTATATTTTGGAAGTGGGGAGTGTCGTTCTTGAGGGTAAGGGGCAGGAATTGCTGCATAATCCCCAGGTAAAAGAAGCATACCTTGGCGGTTAACTGAAGATATTACCTCGAATGAGGTGTCGCACCTTATAACGAATTGAGCAACGGTCTCAAGTTGAGGCCATTGCACAGCAGGTGCCCGCAAGCGAGCAGCGCAGCGTGCCTTTATTTCAAAGCAGTTTCTGCTTTGAAATCATTCAATAAAATTATGTCTTTTCTTGGCATCTGGTTCTTAAGGGCCTTCGAAGGACTTTTTAAGGGACGATTAAACAGAGTTCGGTGTATTGTGCAACGGTCTCAAGTTGGGGGTTGGCCTCATGACAGGTGACTTTACAAAAATTTCTGAGCACACAGTGCGTGCCGCGCTGGAAAGTGAAAACGAAGATAACCCCATAGTTATGGAAGTGACAGATCTCATGCGGGGTTATGTGAAGCGTATGGAAAAATACCGCGATTATGGAGAAGATCCTGCCCAGGCACTGGTGATTACGGCGGCTACCGCACCTATTGAGGCAGTTGCCAAGGAACTTTTAGCCCAGATGCTTGAAGAATAAGCTCAACGTCGGCACGGCGTGGGTAGATGTCTATACCCACGCAGCCTTTCTTTATAAAAGCCCCATCAGGTACCCCATGTCTACTGTGCGTCGCATACATCTTTTGCCAACTGCCCTGCAAAATCAGATTGCCGCAGGCGAGGTGGTTGATCGTCCTTCCGGTGTTCTTAAAGAGCTGGTGGAAAACAGTCTTGATGCCGGGGCTACAGATATCGCTGTCAGCATTGAAGATGGCGGCCAGAGTTTCCTGGCGGTTCGGGATAACGGGCATGGTATTCCGGCAGAAGATCTTGAACTTGCGGTAACTCGCTATGCCACCAGTAAGGTGACCAGCTTTGCCGAGTTGACTCGTGTGGCAAGCTATGGGTTTCGCGGGGAGGCTCTGCCAAGTGTTGCTTCGGTTGCAGTGCTGCGCTTGGAAAGCTGCTGGAATGCGCCTCCTTTCTCAACACCTTTGGGAAAGGAGCAGCCCGAAGAGCGTGTTGTACCGCAAGAGAGCGTCTTTGACGGGGCTGAAGGTGCCTATATTGAGGTGCGGCATGGAGAGATTGTTGCATCCGGCCCTTCTGCTATGGTGCGGGGAACCCTGGTGGAGGTGCGGGATCTTTTCGCCAATGTGCCGGCCCGATTGAAATTCCTTAAAACGCCTGCGGCCGAGCAAAAACGCTGTCTTGATGCTTTGATTCGGCTGGCCCTGGTGCGGCAGGATGTGGCCTTTTCCCTGCAAGCCGGGGGGCGTGAGCTTTTACGTTTGAGCGCGGGGACGGATATAAAGGCACGCCTCGCTCGCATTTGGCCCTCGCAAATAGCGGCTTCCATGCGCCCCTTTGATCTGACCCGGAATGCTCTTCGTGTGCATGGGCTTGCCTCTCTCCCGGAGGGAGCGCAAAGCAAAAGTGATCGGATTTTTTTGTATGTTAATAATCGTTCTGTTAACAACAGGGTGTTGCTGCAAGCAGTGCGAGAAGCCTACAAGGGCCGTCTGACCTCGCGTGAGTATCCACAGGTGGTACTTTTCCTTGAGATGGATCCAAGCGAAGTTGACGTGAATGTTCACCCTGCCAAAAGTGAAGTGCGTTTTTGGGATGAGCGGGCTGTTTTCAGTGCGGTTTTGCGAGCTGTGGAAAGTGGGCTTGCCTCCGCCTTTCCGCATATTTCCTCTGAATTTTCCGGTTTCGCAGAGCGCGAGGTGGGGAAGGAAGTTCCGCATCGGGAAGGAGAAGCGATTTTGCGGCAGGGGGCTCTGCCTCCCCTCTATGATGGTGGTGTGCCGCCAGTAAGTGCGCCGTTTGCCTCAGACATAACAATGTTTTCTTCATCAGAACCGCAGGCATTTCCTTTTGAGCTGGATGTTCCGAGAGCCAAAGGATTTTGGGGCAGCCTGGATGCGCCGCGAATTGTTACCATGCAGCCGAGAGAACGGTTGGATGAAGCCGGTACCTTTGTCAATCTGAATGAACCTCAAGAATCCTTTCCATTGTCGGAGGCTCAGGGCATCTGGCCTGCCCTGGCGCGTGAGCAGGCTTCGTCGCTTGCATTGCCCAATGCTGCCAGCATCACGGATATTTCCGCGAGCCCTCCCAGTTTTGGAGCTGCCGATGTCGCCAGCCTTGGAAATACAATGACAGTTGAGCAGATTTCCGCCTTTGCCGAGCCAGCCGCTTCGGGAGGAGTGCAGGAAAGGGTCGCCCCTTATTATTCCGATGCTTCTTTTTCAGAAAGGCAGGGTGGAACAAGCACGGAGGAATCTGCTTTGCGCTCGCCATCAAAGACAGATGGAGCTCTGTCTCCTGCCGCCATTATGCGGCACAACGGGTATCCCGTTGCTGTGGAGGGCTTGCTGTGCCTTGGGCAGGTGGCGGATGCCTATCTTGTTATCATGCAGGGTCAGGAATTGTGGCTTGTGGATCAGCATGCCGCTCACGAGCGGGTGTTGCTGCACGGATTTGAGCGGAGCCTGGGAGAGGCCCCCAGCCAGCTCTTTATGCTGCCCGTTGAGGTGCCCTTGCACACTTCGGAACAGGCGCGGCTGCAAGAACGGTATGGGGATCTTGTCCGTATGGGCTATTGTCTTGAGGCAGGACAAGGAACGGTGCGCGTGACCGGTGTTCCCGCGCTTTTTTCGCGTGAGCAGGCTCTTGGAATTTTGCGCGATATTTTGGCGGATAAGACAGAAGATTTTGCGAGTGTGCTGCATCTGCTTGCCTGTCATGCTGCCATAAAGTCCGGGCAGCGCCTCACAGGTGACGAGGCAGCCGGACTCCTGGCAAAATGGCTGCATACGCCCAATTGCCGATTTTGCCCGCATGGCCGCCCGATTCTGATACGCTTTGGCAGAACTGAACTGGATAAGCTTTTTAAAAGAACTGTGTAGGTTTGAGATCTTTTCAACGTATAATCTCAAAATATTTTAGGGAGGTGCATATGTCTTCACGTACAGAAACTGACTCTATGGGCACTGTGGCCGTTGCTGCTGACAAGTACTGGGGAGCGCAAACAGAGCGTTCCATTCATCATTTTCCCATTGGCTCGCCGCGTTTTATCTGGGGGCGTGGTGTTATTCGCTCCCTTGGTGTTTTGAAAAAAGCGGCAGCCCTTGCCAATAAAGAGCTTGGCCTTTTGGATGCTGTTGTGGCGGACTGGATTATCCAGGCGGCGGATGAGGTAATGGCAGGTGCCTTGGACAGTCATTTTCCTCTGGTGGTATTTCAGACTGGCTCTGGAACGCAGTCCAACATGAATGCCAACGAGGTCATCTCCAACCGGGCCATAGAGCTGGCTGGGGGCACTATGGGAAGTAAAAAACCCGTACACCCTAACGATCATGTGAACCGCTGCCAGTCTTCTAATGATACTTTTCCCACAGCCATGCACATTGCTGTGGTGGAGGCCTTGCATGCGGAGCTTTTTCCCGCTCTGACCGCTCTGCGCACAACGCTTTTGGCAAAATCTCGCCAATTTGCGGATATTGTGAAAACAGGCCGGACACACTTGCAGGATGCAACCCCCATTACCCTTGGGCAGGAATTTTACGCATGGGCCTCACAGCTTGCCTTTGCCCAGAGCGCTGTTGAGGCGAGTCTTCCCGGGCTATACCAATTGGCCATTGGCGGTACTGCTGTCGGTACCGGCCTCAATGCTCACCCTCAGTTTGGCGCGAGGACGGCGTATCACATTGCGGAGCTGACAGGGTATCCCTTTGTGAAGGCGGCAGACACTTTTTTTGCCTTGGCCTCGCATGATGCCCTGGTACAAACCTCCGCAGCGTTACGCACCCTCGCAGGGGGCTTGATGAAGCTGGCCAATGACGTGCGCTGGCTTGCCAGTGGGCCCCGGTGCGGCATTGGTGAGTTGCGTATTCCCGAGAATGAGCCTGGGTCGTCCATCATGCCCGGAAAGATAAACCCCACTCAGTGCGAAGCTTTGACCATGGTGTGTACCCAGGTTTTTGGAAATGATGCTACAGTAGCCTTTGCCGGGAGCCAGGGAAATTTTCAGCTTAATGTCTTTAAACCGGTAATGGTGCATAATGTATTGGAAAGTATAGGGTTATTGCATGATTCCATGCAGGCCTTCAATGAGTTTTGTGCTGTGGGCATTGAACCGGATCTGGCGGTAATTGACCGTAACATAGGACAAAACTTGATGCTTGTGACAGCCCTTAATCCACATATAGGGTATGACAAGGCAGCGGAAATAGCTAAGCTTGGGCATCGTGAGGGACTCACTCTTAAGGCTGCGGCCCTTCGCCTTGGCTATGTGACAGAAGCGGAATTTGATGCATGGGTAAAGCCCCTCGCCATGACAGGGCCGCGGGGGAGTGAATTATAGAAATAGAGGAAAATTTCTCCACATGGGAAAACCTTGCCCTCCGTTGTGAACCAACGGGGGGCGATTTTTTTTATTACTCGTTTTTTAAATTCAATGAATCAAGCTGATTAGCGGGAAGGGTAAAAAGACGTGTACTTGGCACGGCCTTTGTAAATAAGAGTGCGAAGGAGAACGACTATGCAATCTTTGCCTGCTACCCCAGCTGACTTGTTCAGCACAGCTACAGAAATAGCTAACGCCTCCACCGCATCGTTCGCTGCGGAAAATAATAATGACAACCATGATGAGAATGCCTTTGGTACAGTGTTGTCGTCTTTTATTGAGCCGGAGCGGATGGATTATAGCGCCAGGCCCGCAGGGTTTTCTGCGCATAAGGAAGAAGGTGGGACTCTTGACCTCGCGCAGGCTGAAGAGATTAAAAAATCTCTGAAGGAGCGTGATGTTCAGGCGGCAAGCATACAGCTGATAGATCAGATGATGGCCGCAGGAAATCCCATGAGCGTGGGGCGGGTCATTGGAGCTCTTTCCGGCAGATCTCGCGCTTCTGGCGCTCTTGAAGATGCTGAGCGTGTAGAGTTTTCTCAGCTTATGCAAAAAATGGGCTTTACGGGGCAGGAGACAGAAGAACTGCTTGGTATGTCTGACCGGGGTAATGGCTCTGCTGTGTGGAAACGCATCAGCGAGAAGATGAAGACCAATACCTCGATTGATTTGAATGCAAACGAACTTTCCGCTCTGCTGAAGGGGCTTGATATTTCCCCCACAGCCAGAGCCAATATGATGAAGCAGTTTGGGGCGAATACTTCGACAACGCTTACTAACGAGCAGTTGCAGAGTCTTTTGAGCGAAGCCAGCCGTGAGCTGGCAGGGCGCGATATGGCAGCCAAGGCAGTGCAGGCGCAAATGCGCGACGCGCTGAAGGAAGCCATGCAAGCCTCAAAGCTTAAGAAAATGAGTGATCCGACGAGTGATGTTCATGGGAGCAAGGGCAGTGAGCTGACCGAGCAGACCATGCAGAACGACACGCTGCAGAAGGCTGTGAACAGTCTTGTTGCTGGCGCGGGTACTGCCAAGGAAGAAGAAAACGCACTTTTTGGAACAAAGAACAGTCGCAAAAGTCGTGCGGAGCGCATTCTTGCTCCTGTAACGGATGAGCAGCAGGCTCTTGTTGGCCCGCGCAAGGAAAAAATCCGTACCGATGCTTCTTCGCAGTTAATGTATAGGATGGACACTTCCCCGCAGCATGCACAGCTTGCCGCAGCTGGGAAGAATGCAGATCTTGCAGGTACGGCAAAAAAGTTTCAGCAGGAAATTTTTTCCCAGATTGAAAAGGGCATTCTGCAAAATGCTCAGGATGGAACAAAGCGCATTTCGTTACAGTTAAATCCTGATGATCTTGGTCAGTTAACTCTTATTATGTCTGTTCGTCAGGGTGAGGTTCGCGCTGTTATCCGTGCGGATCATAATGAAAGCGCCGCAGTGATTACCGAGCAATTGGCCGCTTTGCGCACAGCCCTTGAAGAACAAGGCCTGAAAGTTGCAGAACTGGAAGTGCAGACTCAGTTGCCGCAAGATACCACACAGCAGTGGAACGGTAGCCAGCAGCATAATCTGATGCACGAGGCGCAGGAACGCGCCCGCTCAGGTCGCTTAAGCCAACTGCGCCGCGAAGCAGCAGGAGAGCATGATACTCCGGTGCTGCATCAGAATTCAGCCTCAGGCGATACGGCGGGTTTGCATATTGTCGCGTAGTGGGCAGCTTCATTACGAGCTTGTCCGGTAGAGAGAATTTTTTAAGGAATTGTAAGGAAGTATAGCATGGCCACCACGTCACCCTCTCTTGTTGGTAATTCAAACATACTTGGTCAGTATGAAAAAAGCACATCCGCCGCCAGCGGCGGGGCTACTGACCGGGTTACCAGCGACAAGGATATGTTTTTGAAGCTTCTGGTTGCCCAGTTGAGCCATCAGGATCCATTGAACCCACAGGATGACAAAGAATTTGTGGCGCAGCTTGCCCAGTTTACTTCCGTGGAAGAATTGCAAAATATCAATACCGGCATCACGAGCCTCAATGGTGCTTACAACCAGCAGCAGGTAGCCACGGCTGCAAGCTTTCTTGGTACTACTATTTCCGCTAAAGGGGATAACATTACTCGTTATGATTCGTATGTCAGTACCGTGTATGCAAACTTCCCTGATAATGCTGCAAACGGAACGATTAACGTATACTCCACAGATGCCGCCGGCAATCCTGGTAAGATTGTCTATAGTGAAGCCTTTGGCGCCACTCAGGCAGGAAGAGTGGATTACACCTGGAGCGGTAAAGATAATAATGGCAAAGCCATGCCGAATGGTACCTACATCATTACCATGTCTGCTGTTAATAATGAGGGTGGCAACATGCTTGTAGATACCAGCTCGGAAGGTGTTGTTACCGGGGTGGAAACGTCCAAAGACGGTAACCACTTCCTGTACCTGGACGATGGTAGAAAAGTACGCTTTAACAGCGTGGAAATGATTGCAAAGTCTAAGGAAAAGCCCGCAGCGGAAACACCGGCATCATAAGCTTTTCCAGTAAGAATATAGGATTTTACTGTACTATTTACTCTCTATTTATTTATATTAACCTCTTTCCATGGAAGGAAAGAAGCTCTGGAGGGAACCATGAGTTTAACAGCAAGTATGTGGACAAGCGTATCTGGATTGCTTGTACACGGTGAAAAAATGAACGTCATCGGCAACAACATTGCCAACGTAAATACAGTGGGTTTTAAAGCCTCCCGTATGGACTTTGAAGATTTCATCAGTCAGTATATCGGCACCGCCGCAGGGCAGGGGCAGGTTGGTCGGGGTGCATCCATCGGCATCGTCATGAACGATTTCTCGCAAGGCTCCTTTGAAACCACCACGGATTCCACAGACATAGCCATTGCAGGCAACGGATTTTTTGCAGTAAGCCCCAAGGGGGGAAATGGAAACTTTTACACCCGCGCCGGGAACTTCCGCTTTGATAAAGACGGCTATTTGTCTGATCCGCACGGCTATGTTGTGCAGGGTTGGCCCGTTGACAACCGGAGTGCCACACCCATCAAGGGAACTGGCATAGCAAGTGATGTTCGCCTGGATAATTTCAGTTGCGACCCGCGTCACACCACCAGCCTTACCTTGGCGGTGAACCTTGATTCCGGTATCGGCCATGACAAAAATATCGACGCAGATGATCCCTTTGCCTCCATGTTCAAGGCATGGGACGCAACCCCGGACGCTAATGGGAACACCATCCCCCTCGGGCCTGCTTCCTATGCGTATCCTGCTACTATGGAAGTGTATGACGAAGCTGGTCAAAGCCATAAGCTTACCATTTATTTTGACAGAGTGGAAAATCCGGCCCCACCAGCGGCTCCCACAATTGCGAACCTTGGCTCGGATAAGGTTATGTGGGAATATACAGTAACCATGGACCCCAGTGACGATGTGCGCGTTTTCGACACAGGCGGAGCGGTCAACGCCAAAGACAAGGGCTTGCTCATGACAGGAACCCTTACCTTTAATAGTTCCGGCCAATTGGAAGATACAACAGCTTTTGTGCCAACGAAAGGCGGGGCAAATTTTCGAGATATGTCTTCCTGGGTGCAGGCTCCCATCTCATCCAATGGATACCCTGTGTTTTCGCCAAACTTTTCTGGGAGCCCTTCTTCCAGTGAAGCGTGGACAAGCGGCTCACCCGCAGAGGTGAATCCCAATGCTCAGGGGCGTTTGATAGAGCTTGACCTTGGTTTGCGGAACAAAGGAAAAACGTGGGAAACCGGTTCTGTGGCAAATCTTGCCGGCCTTGGGGCAGATGCGGCGAATACGCATGGTTTTGGGCTTCGGGCAGAGCGGCAAAATACCAGCACCACCAGCTATACAGATAAAAGTGGCGGCAACTCATTCTATCAGCGTTTTGCTTCCCAGAATGGTTATTCATTCGGTGAATTGCGCTACGTGAACGTGAGCCAGGACGGAATGCTTTCCGCAGCCTACTCTAACGGGGTAACCTTGGAATTGTTCCAGCTCACCCTGTACGATTTCCCCAGCAAGCAAAACTTGCGGCGGGAAGGCGGCAACCTGTTTTCAGAAACCAGAGCCTCCGGGTTGCCCATCAGCGGAGCTGCCGGGACAGGAAGCTTTGGTACAACGCAAGGAACAGCTTTGGAACAGTCTAACGTAGACCTTGCCCGCGAATTCGTTCAAATGATTACAACACAACGGGGCTTCCAGGCGAACTCAA
>JAVBJS010000030.1:0-15124 GCA_031546885.1 Desulfovibrio sp. | reverse complement strand
ATAAGGATGTTCGCGGTCAATAGCTGCGTCAAATGCCTTTTTTGCTCTGGGTCGAGGACATAAGAGTCCACTCCCTCCGCAAAAAAACCATTTTCCTTGCTCTTGCCACACGCTCTCCTTATTTATGGATAAGTTCTTATTGTTTTGTATGAAGCCACAATTTCGTTATGCGGTTAATAATTTTTCTTTGTTTGCTTCCACGATATGTGGGTGAAATTCATAGAAATTATAATAGGCCATGGCAACATCTTCTATGCTGTAACGAACACCGGCAATGAGAAAGTATGCCTGCTCTGGAAATTTGAAAAGCGAATGATGTCGAGTAATTATGGGCCATTGGTTAAATCCGAAGCTGTGCGCGGCAAGGTTTGCCTGCATGGGATGCCGCGGAAGGTCAAGGGCAAGAATTATTTTATCCAACAGAAGGCCCATGAGGGTTTCTGTGGGGTGCTGCCAGGTATAAAAGAGGCGAGTGGCAGCGTAATTGCGAAAAACAAAGCCTCCTGTTTGCAAGTCCACGCCTTGCTCACGGCGGGCATAGGTTTCCAGCGCGGCGTGTAGTGCATTCTGCGCGGGTTCCTTGCGGAAAAGGCGATTGTTGACGTAAATTTGTTCCACATCGAAGATGGGAACGCCCGTTACAAAGCATGAGAAGATAATGCGGCTATCCCAATCCAAGGTGGGCTCAAATTTTAAATCTGTTTTATTATCCAGGTGCAGTACGTCAGGAAAGTAGGCTTCAAAGTTGGGAGCAGAAAAAAGGTGTATTGTTTGCCCATCCGGCTTGTTGGCTTGGAGCACCGCCGTATTGCAGGCCTCGAAGTTGAAAAGTGGTTGTGTGAAAAGAATGTCGCAGGTACGCGCAAGGGTAGCCAGGTCATCCAACTCAGCTTTCTGTGTGAGCAGATGAATCATGGGGGAGGGGACAAGCTCATAGTGCGCACTAAAGGCAGGGTGCTCTTTGAGTAAAAATTGCAGCCTGTGGGCGACACAATTGCCTAATATGGTGATTCGTTGCTTTGCCATGCGCTACGGTAGCGTTTTATTCTAAAAATTCCAAGTACACTTTGAGACTTTATTTTTATAAAATTGAGTGTAGCTATATAGCCGCAGCGCAATCGGCAGGGTCGCCTTGAAGCTTGGCCAAAGCGTGAGTAATGGCCGGCAGGACGGATTCAAGATTTTCGCGCACAGCTTTGACGCTTCCAGGCAAGGTGAGCAGGAGCGATTGCCCGACAGTTCCGGCTATGGCGCGGGAGATAGCCGCATGGGGAGTTTTTGCGAGGGAAGCCAGCATCATGGCTTGTTCAAAGCCGTGTAACTGATGTGTTAATATAGGCAAAAGGGCTTCCGGCGTGGTATCGCGGGGGCCGACCCCTGTTCCGCCAGTAGTGATAATCAGGTCATACCCTTGGTAAAGTGCGAGGTCGACAACAAGAGCCTGCAACTGGTGAGGATTGTCCGGGATAAGAAAACCCTGTGCGTAAGTAATGGGTAAGGCTGCTGTGCATATTTCCTGAATGCGAGGGCCGCTTTCGTCTGTGCGCAGGCCAAGGGAACCCTTGTCGGAAAGAGTGATGGAGGCAAGACTGATGCCGCGTTGTACGGGAAGGAGCTGGCAAGGGCCGCCTGCATGGTTGGCCTTGGCTAAAGCAGTAAAGCAGGAGGTGGCGTGAAACAGACCTGCCTGGGGCATGGTAAATCTGCCGGTAATTTGTAAAAGCGGCATATTATTCAATTCAAGGAGGGAGCCCACAGCTAATGGAGCCAGGGGGCCGCATGGTATCATCGCTTCTAGTGGAAAAAGAGAGCTACCCGAGGGGGATGTGTGTGGCGAAAAGAATACACGTTCATCCTGCGTAAAGGGGGGGAGTGTGCAGGCTAGAGGTGTAAAACGCCTTTCTACCGTTGCGTGCTGCCCGTGGTGCGAGCTGTGCCCGACAGAGGAGGAAGAACTCGCCCTGGAGTGCTTTTCCTGCTCACTATGGGAGTTATGCCCCTCGTGTTCAGCATGTTTTTGGGATGTGTGGCAACCTTTGTCGCAGGAAGGATGGGCTTTTTTCATAACATGACTCCTTGCTTCATAAGAACTGGAACGCGAGCGATGAAACTGGTTATTGCTGTTATTACTGGTGAAAGCCGTTTTCGCTTTCAGTAAAGAGGGGGGAGGCGTCTTCGCTTTCAAGAGTCTCCAGTTTGTCTTCCAGCCATTCCATAACGGCGCGGGCCGTGTGGTAGTTGAGCAAAAGTTTGGAATGAACACGTCGCACGACTACTTTTGTAGAATCGTCCGTATGGGCCAGCTCATGCCCAAAGGAGCCATCTGGCGCTACAATTTGCTCTGAGTAGGGTGGGAGCTTGTCTCCTTCCGTATAAAAATGCATTTCCACTTCACCGTGGGGATTAATGCCTCCCCATACGCCGTGGGCGTAGTTCAGGGTCGCGTGGGAATCTTGCTCATATTCGTAGCGGATACGCAGGGGGGGATGCTTGTCTTGTGACATAAGACGTCCTTTGTTGCTTGAGGCTTCTCGTGTTGCATAAAAAAGAGGGGGGGAGGAGTTTTCCCCCTCCCCCAAAACTGTTAACTCAATATTTCCTAAAGCATACTAACTTTGGAATGCTGTAATTCTCTGTTGCGCAAAATGCCAAGAAAGCGACATGCACGCGGGCGCCTGCCGGCGCATTCTCCAGAATAGTACAGCTACTTCACAGTCAGTATGTTCTAGTACCGATAATGATCGGGTTTGTAGGGCCCGTCAAGGGGTACGCCAATGTAATCGGCCTGTTCTTTGCTAAGGCTGGTCAATTTGACGCCAAGACGTTCCAGGTGGAGGCGGGCAACTTCTTCATCAAGACGCTTGGGCAGTGTGTATACCTGGGGCTTCAGATTAGCATTGGCAGCGAGGTCAAGCTGTGCCAGCACCTGGTTGGTGAAGCTGTTGGACATAACAAAGCTTGGGTGTCCCGTTGCGCAGCCAAGGTTCATGAGGCGGCCTTCAGCCAGCACCACAATGGAACGGCCGGAAGGCAATGTCCATTTATCTACCTGGGGCTTGACATTCATGCAGGTGCAACCCTTGGTTTTTTCCAGCCATTCCATATCAATTTCGTTGTCGAAGTGTCCGATATTGCAGACAATAGCTTCATCTTTCATGCTGAGCATGTGGTCGCCGGTGATGACCTTGTAATTGCCGGTGGCGGTAACATAAATATCCGCAACAGGGGCAGCAGCCTCAAGGGTGGTAACTTCATACCCTTCCATAGCTGCCTGCAAAGCGCAGATGGGATCAATTTCCGTGATGAGCACGCGAGCGCCAAGGCCGCGCATAGATTGAGCGCAGCCCTTGCCCACATCGCCATATCCGCACACAACAACAATTTTACCCGCAACCATGATGTCTGTTGCGCGCTTCAGGCCATCTGCCAGGGATTCGCGGCAACCATAAAGGTTGTCGAACTTGGATTTTGTTACGGCATCGTTGACGTTGTAAGCGGGGAAGAGAAGGCTGTTGTCTTTCTGCATCTGGTACAGGCGGTGGACACCGGTGGTGGTTTCTTCTGAAACGCCCCGGATCTTTTTGGCAACGGCTGTCCAGCGACCGGGATTTTCCGCATAGCCTGCAGCAAGGCGATCCATGATGATGGAGAGCTCTTTGTTGTTGCTCTTCTTTTCGAGAAGAGCGGGATTTTTTTCAATTTCAACACCCTTATGAATCATAAGGGTGGCGTCGCCGCCATCATCAACAATAAGATCCGGGCCGGAGCCGTCAGGCCAAGTCAAGGCCATTTCAGTGCACCACCAGTAATCTTCCAGAGTTTCACCCTTCCATGCAAAAACGCGGGCCATCCCGGAATCGGCAATTGCTGCGGCTGCGTGATCCTGTGTTGAAAAGATGTTGCAGGAGGCCCAGCGGAGATCTGCACCTAGCGCATGTAAGGTTTTAATAAGCATGGCCGTTTGAATGGTCATGTGCAGGGAGCCTGTAACCTTGAGGCCTTTAAGCGGTTTTTTGGCACCATGCTGGCTGATAAGCTGCATGAGGCCCGGCATTTCGCGCTCGGAAAGCTGCATTTCCTTGTGTCCAAAAGAAGCAAGGGCCATATCTGCCACAAGATTTTTAAGAGAAAGATCCAGCGGACGTACGCCCGTGGTCTCACTTTTTTTGTTGGCGGAAGCCGTGCTTTTCGAAGTCTTGGACTCTGTTTTTTTTGCGGTAGGCATGAATTTTCTCCACCTGCATAGGTGAGCAGGGATTTAAGGTTGCATGAAATTTGTTAGTCTGTGTTTTATTGATTTTGCGCCAGTTCTCCCGCTACAGGAATGGCTTGGATGATGTGCAGGGCCAAGCTGCGTTCCACGGGAATCAATTGCGCATGTTGAATGTGAAAGCCGGCGCGAAGAAAATGGGCTGTCAGGGTTTCAATGTCAAAACCAAGCCAGCGATCTCCATAATGCAAGCGCATATGTTCATCTTCATGCCGGTTGAAATCTGTGAGAACGAGAACGCCTCCCGGTGTCAGCACCCGGCGAATTTCCGCCAGGGCCTCTACAGGGGACGGCACATGATGCAGTACCATGCTAAGGGTAATGCAGTCAGCTTCATGATCACGCAGGGGTAAATGCAGCAAGTCACCGATGCGTAAGGAAATACGGTCAGGATCAGCAGCAAAGCGGCGGCGGGCCAACTCCAGCATGCGTGGGGAATCGTCAACGCCAATAACTGCCTCCGCTTTCTCCAAAAGGGCGTGCAAAACAGCGCCGGTGCCGCATCCTAAATCGGCTGCAACGCGACACTGCGGCATACGTGTGAGCACGGCCTTTGCCAGATCAAAATCCCCCAGCACCTCTCGCGAGAGGGCGTCCCAATCTTCCGCTATGGCGTTAAAGAATTGGCGAGTCTTGCCTGCTCGTTCTTCCAACAGGCTTGCAGCCATGAGCATGTCGTTGTGAAAGGCTGGATCTGCCGCGATAAAGGGGATGGTAGCGTCCAAAAAAAGCCGCCCTGTCCCTTCAGTAGGGACTGTATAGAAAACCCACAATCCATCGCGCCGCCATGTCAAAAGCCCCGCTGCCGCAAGAATCTTTAAATGTCGCGAAATACGCGATTGGCCCATTTCAAGTATAAACACAAGCTCGTTTACATTCAGCTCATGACGGTACAATACATGTAACAGCCGTAAACGGGTCTCATCGGCAAGGGCTTTGAAATAGGTGGTGATATTGGGCATAGGCTTTGTGTGGTGATAAGGCTTGGTATAGAAGTCAAAAGGAGCTGCATCAAGATTTCTTTATACAGTATATGCGAAATGGCAGATATGTCAAGCGGCTGCTCGAAATGCTTGCCTGCAACAAAGTTAGCGTTGCTGCCTTGAGCAAATTTTACTGAAGTATAGCATCCTTTTTTTGTGCCGCTTTCGGGTTACATTCAGTCTACCTCTGACTATTTCGGCAGGGGTAGACCTTTTTTAGTCTTGCTTTGCATAGCACGGCTTGGAGTATTTTATGAACATATCTTCACTTTCTTCTTTTGTGGCAACCTCCAGTAAAATAGCAAATACCGCACTGAGGGTGGGTCACAACTCAACAAGCGTCACAGATTTGCTGGATGCTTCTTTTCGTGGTGTTCCCTTTCACTGTCAGGAAACGCAGGATACTGTGAGCCGCGCCATTGCTGTTCACTCTTATCCCTTTGTAGATAAAACAGAGCTTGACGACATGGGGCAAAAGTCTCGCCAGTGTGATATTCAGGCTATTTTCTTTGGCCCTTTCTACTCATTTTCGCTGGAATCGTTTTTGGCAGCCCTTGCCAAAGGTGGTGCCGGAGAATTGATTCATCCATTTTTCGGCATCCTTAAGGTAATGGTGCAAGAATACTCCATTAAAAAAGATGCTGACGGCCCTGATTCCTGTCGTGTTCAGGTGCGTTTTGTAGAATTAACCGGGGAGGCAAATTTTTTCACAGATGTACAAACCCTTGCAGGCAAGATTGATGGCGCTGTGTTTGCTTTGCAGCAGGCTTTGCAGCAATCAAGAGAACTCTGCCGATGGGCCTTGGCGCGTTCCATGCAGGATGTTGAAGATAAAAATATCCTCGCAGCCAATGAAATAACAACCATTTTTGCATCTATCTTCAATAGTGCAACTGAGTGGGATGACATTCTGCGTCTGCTTGACCGCTCTTACAATACCTATACACACCCTGCCCCGGAAACAGGGACAACGACATCTGCCCATACTATCACAACGTTGTTTGCGAATGTTGAGCAGGCAATAGCACGTTATTTTACCAAGCCTGCCGGTTCATCAGGAGCAGAAGACAGGCGTATTGCCTGGCAACAGGCTTTTCGCGTTGCTGTGGCCCTTGCACCCACCACGAGTGACGCACGCGATGCGGCTGGATTCCAGACAGGTGGGGCTGGTGGGGAAAATGTGCCTGGCGGCATGACTGGCAGCACAGGCGAAAGCAGTTGGAAAGATGGAGAGACAGGCCTTGGCGCGAATGTGTTGGCAGTGGTTTCTGCATTCTACAGTAGCTCCTTATGGCGAAAGGAACTCAATGAATGCTCCTTGCGGGGCTTTGACAATCAGGAGAGCACACAAACGGCAATAGTCATTTACCGGGTGGCCCAAGCAACGCTTGTTACTCAAAATCTTGCCGAAATAGCCTGTGAGTTGCTGCGGCAGGAAACACAGGATCCTACCCTATGCCCGGTAGATATCGAGGGTATTGTGGGAGATATGCGACAGAGAATGCAGGATGACATTGTGGCTTTTCGTGCAATTTTTCCTCCGCACCATGCGTATCCCCTTACTCAAGCGCTGAGAGATGCGGCCTATGCTGTGCAGGCACTGGGAGAGGTTATCATTAATGCCCGCCCACCGCTTGTTACGCATAAGGTTAGCACACCATGTAACCATCATCTTTTGGCCCATGCCCTGTACAAGGACTATAAACGCGCTCCCGAAGTGCTGCGATTAAACCCAAGTGTGGTGCTCCCAAATTTTATTGCGCGGGGAAATACCTTGAATGTGTACAGTAAATAGTTCCTAACTATATAGTTTAACAAGACTATTTCGTTAAAACACTGTAATGTTAAGGCTGTTATTTACTGAAGTATAGCAACCTTTTTTTTAGGAGCAATTTGCATATGCTGTTTTCATGAACAGCAAAAACATACTCCCTTACGACGTTTTGTCAGCGTCTTTCAATTCAACACTCCAGGCGGGTCAGGCCATGGCATCTCTTGCATGTATTGCTCAAGATGATCCTATGGCCTTTCCTTTGCCAGTTGGATGCAACATGCAACTTTTCCCTGATGGAGAATTTGCAGCGCGGGATGGCAGACCTGCATCTCTTGAAAATGTTGTAACAACAACCTGGAAGATAAATGAAGCCATTGCAGCAAAACTCATTGAGCAAGTTGCGGCCCAATCCACTTCACTGCTGGTGGATTATGAACATCAAACCCTTGCCGCTGCGAAAAACGGCAAACCCGCTCCGGCTTCCGGCTGGGTAACCAACCTTGTTTACAAAAAGGGACAAGGCATTTTCGCACAAGTAGCCTGGACGAAAACAGCACAGGCCTACATTGACGCAGGTGAATACCGCTATGTGTCCCCTGTTTTTACTTTTGATAGAGAAACAGGAGAAATAACACGCATCCTGCACATAGCCCTTACAAACTCTCCCGCACTGGACGGCATGCTTGCTGTAGCAGCGCGAGAAGAAATATTAAAAACAATGGAGAAAAATACTATGAAAGATAGTAGCAAAGATTTTTTTGTGCGGCTTTGCACAGAATTATCCTTACCTGAGACAGCAAATGAAGAAGAAATTATCGTCGCTATTAAAGATCTTGTCAAGTCAAAAGCAAAGGAACAGCCAGTAGCAGCTTCTTATAAACAGCCTTCTTCCACTAACCTCAATTCAGTCTCTCAGGAGCAGGGAGAGCCTATGGTTCCTCTGTCTGTCCTTACCGCCTTACAGCATGAAATGGCCGATAAATCCGCTCTCTTTGTTCAGAAGGCGAGAGAAAGTGACGAGCAAGCCCTTACCAACAGCATCCAATCCGCCCTTGCGGACGGACGGTTAACGAAAAGTCTTGAAGATTGGGCGTACAAACTTGGCAGAACGGATCGAGCTACTTTAGATTCGTATTTATATTCGGCAAAACCCATTGCCGCTTTAACGACAATGCAAACGACTTCCATGCAGACGCAACAGACAGCGACAAACTCATCTTTATCAGAAGAAGACAAGTATGCAGCGCGTCAACTCGGAATTTCAGACACTGACTTTGTTACCTATAAGAAGGTTAAATAATATGACTACTACATCAAGCGCACTTTTGGCTTCTCTTTATACGGGGTTTAGGGGTGAATTTCACCGTGTATACAGCGAGACACCCAGCGATTTTGCAAACATTGCAACAGTCATTTCCAGCACAACATCTTCCAGCACATATGGCTGGCTCGGTCAGTTTCCCTCCTTGCAGGAATGGGTGGGCAACCGTGTCATCAAGGACATGCAGGCGCACAGCTACAGCATTACAAACAAGCTGCACGAAAGTACCCTTGGGATCAAGCGCACTGCCATTGAAGATGATGAAGTGGGCATTTACAGGCCACTCTTTGGAGAAATGGGCCGCGCCGCCAAGGTTTTTCCTGACGAGCTTTGTTTTGGTCTTCTGAAAAAAGGAACGCAAACTGCCTGTTTTGATGGACAAAGCTTCTTTGATACCGAGCACCCTGTTTATGCGAGTACCGACGGCAGTGGCCCTGTCACCCTGGCAAGCAACTTTGATGAAGGAACAGGCCCGGCCTGGTATCTGCTGGACAACAGCCGCATTATCAAGTCCGTCATTTTTCAGGAGCGAACACAGCCTGATCTGCAAGCAATCACAGCCTCGGACGATGAAGCTGTCTTCATGCGCGATGAGTATCGCTATGGCATCCGTTATCGTTGCAACGTCGGTTTTGCTTTTTGGCAGTTAGCCTATTGCAGCAAAAAGCCCCTTACAGATGAAAACTTCAATGCCGCCTACGACGCCATGGCAGCCTTGAAGGCAGATGGCGGACGCCCCCTTGGAGTACGCCCAACACACCTCATTGTTCCAACATATCTGCGAACCGCTGCGCATGAAGTGTGCGTTGTGGGTCGCCGTGGCAACGGTGCGGATAACCCCAATGCAGGCATTGTAACTGCCGTTGTTACTCCTTGGCTTAATTAGAAAAGAGGTGAGGGGAGGAAACCCCAAGGGAAACTGGATGAAGAACTTGGGGGAGGAAACCCCAAGGGAAATAGATGAAGAACTTGGGGGAGGGAACCCCAAGGGGTTGAACCCCTTGAGTTTCCCTCCCCCAAACCCCCACCCTTCTGATCCCCCTAAAGAGCCGACGGGAATAATTGGATTTTGTTGCTTTCCCCTCCATTGGGGAGGAAATGGTTTTTCTCAGGCTCATAATACTTGTATCTTGCTGATTTGGTTGGTTTTATTGCTTTGGCAGAGGGGTTTGGGGAGGCTCTGTCTCCCCCCAAAAAATAGTTACCCGATTACATAAGCGCTTTCACGACATATGCATAATCAGACGAACTACATCGTTGAAAATTGCGAGTAAAAACAATTAGAAAGAGAAGTGCCCCATGATGCTTGCCTCAATAGATGATATGGAATCTGCCTTTGGTGCGGACGAGGTGGAAGCCCTTTCCACACGCCAGCGCTATGGGAAAAATAATGGAGAAGATCCGCATACCGTTCTTGTCAATGCCCTCATGCGGGCATCCAGCGAAGCCGCAAGCTACCTTGCCGCATCATACCCAGTGTTCGACGCAATTGAGCTGCCGAAAGGCTTTTGCGTTCCACCTGTCCTCATTTCTGTGGTGTGCGACATAACACGCTACCGAATGGTGGGGGCCGGCGTAACCGAAACTGACCCCATCAGCACGCGCTATGAGCAAGCTCTAAACTGGCTAAGGGCTGTAGCTACCGGAACGGCACTCCTTGCGGGCTGCTCTCCTCTTTCGGGGGAGGGCAGCACAACGGAAAGTACGCGAAGCAGTCTTAATATTACCCCCGGCGTGCGGGCCTGGGCAAGGCAATACCCACCTGAGGTTGATGGGCTGCACGTATGATTTACTTTATTGAAGAAGCCATCAAAAAACACATTGCGGAAGCAAGATTGCCTTACTTGCGCACTGTAGAAAGCTATAGCGGACAATTTGACGGCGGCCTTGGTGAAGTGGTGCGTTTTTTTCCGGCGGTGTGGGTAGCCCTTAAACAGGAGGGCATCCCCAAGGCCGCAAGCACCACACGCGAAATATGGCACGTTCCTGCAACCTTTCTTGTCATGGTGGGAGCCAGAGCCCTGCAAAATGAAGCCGCAACCCGCGCGGGCGGCATGCACATAGGCACCTATCAGATGCTTGCTGATGTAAGAGCGCTTCTGTTGCAGCAGGATTTTGGATTGCCCATACGCAAGCTGCGCCCGGGAGTTACCTCCAACCATGCAGGCATTGGACAAAAAAGTAAGGGAACATCCATTTTCGCTCAAGAATGGACAACAGTATATCCACTTGAAATAAATATGAAAAATAGAGAGCTCATCTACCCGGAATTAGTAGAGGCCCCCCTTGAATACACTCCGCCTGGCGGAGAGGGAGAGCCTTATAACCCCGGTGATACACAGGAGGAAAATTCAACGGAAGCACCCGTAATACATACAAACCTGAACGGCACAACAATGGATAAAGTTGCTCCCCTGCAAAGGCTCCAGCGTGTTGGGGTAAATTACTACCTTACCATGCCGGAGGATGAAGATATACCAGACGCCGCAGACTTATTAAGTCTGAGTGCCGTGTAATCTTGAAAGGGCTTCACCGCTCTGGCCAGGCTGGAACATGGTTTCGATAACTTATCAATAAGAATATGAAGTACGCAACACAATAAAGGAATCACCGTGAAAACACTGTATGTACAGGCCCCAGCGGGCATTCGCGTTCCGCTGGAAGATAATCCGCGTCGATACATTGCGGAGGAAGTAGTCGCTGTTACCGATTCTGCATACTACCGCCGGCGCATAAAAGATGGAGATTTATATCTACCCACCCCTTTCTCGACTTCAGCGGCAAGCAAGGCAACTGTGTCTTCCTTGCTCGCTGAGGCTCCCGGCGAAGAGCCGACAAGCACACTTGCCGCAGTCTCTGCTGGAGAAACATTTGAGCCTAATAAACACATAACTCCTGCCGTAACAGGCAAAAAAGGTAAATAATATGGCGAGTTCTCATGTCAGTTTTGACACCATTCCAGCCAGCATACGCAAGCCTGGCAAGTACTTTGAATTCAATACCCGCCTTGCAGTGCGAACGCTACCCGCCAACGTGCAAAAGGTAATTATTATTGCAGGCAAAACCAGTGAAGGCACCCTTGCCCCCCTCACACCCGTAGATATCTATTCGGATTTGGAGGCACGCACCTTTGCCGGGGCCGGTTCTCTGGCGCATCTTATGTGCCGCGCCGCCATTCGGGCATATCCGTATCTTCGTTTGCAGCTTGTCACTGTGGAGGATGATTCTACGGGTCTTGCGGCAACGGGCAAGGTGGTTTTTACCGGCCTTGCGGAAAGCGCCGGTGTCGTTTCGCTCACCATTGGATCAGAAGTATATCGCACTCCGGTTGCCCGCAATGACAGCAGCGCTGTTATTGCTGCGAGCCTTGAAAAGGTAATCAATCGCGGTTCTCTGTGTCCTGTACACGCTGTAGCTCTTGAAGGCTCCCTAGCTCTTACTGCAAAAAACAAAGGGGATACGGGCAACAGTATCTGCCTTTACATAACAGAAAGTGTCATGGGTGTGAGTGCAACAATTCAGCCCATCTCCGGCGGCGAGGTGAACCCGGATATTACCGAAGCGCTCTCTGCCATCTTTGCGGAAGGGCATAATATTATTGTTTCTCCCTATGCGGATGAAAGTAACCTTGTCTTGCTGCGCGAGCACTTGCAGGCAACGGGGCACGCCATTGAGCAGCGCGGGGCTGTGGGCATCATCGCCATGACGGAGTCTCTTGCCAAGGCCACTACCCTTGCTGGTAATAGCAATAGCGGGCGTCTTGTCATACCCCTTCTGCCGGGCACAGTCTCCTTGCCGGGTGAAGTTGCGGCGGCTTTTGGCGCTGTTATGGCAGGAGAAGAAGATCCGGCAAGACCGCTGAATACCTTGCCCCTCACCGGCATTGTTGCCCCGGCCATGCCGCTGCGCATGAGCCGTATGGAGCAGGAAACAGCCCTGTATAACGGTTTGACCCCTCTTGAAGTGGGGCCTGCCAATGTGGTGCAGGTGGTGCGCGCTGTTTCGTCATATACCAAAGACCCACAAGGCGTGGATGATATCTCCCTTTTGGATATCACTACCATGCGGACTTTGGATTATGTCCGCAAAGCCTGCCGGGAGCGTATCTCTCTCCGCTTCCCTCGTGAAAAGCTTTCTGTGCGCACTCCGGCAAAGGTGCGCTCAGAATTGATTGATGTACTCCTCAAGCTTGAAGACCTGGAAATAGTGGAGCGTGTTAAAGAAAATCTGCCCATGCTTGTTGTAGAGCGCGATGGGCAAGATTCTAACAGGCTCAATGCAATCATCCCTTGTGATGTCGTTAATGGACTGCATGTATTTGCAGGCAGAATAGATCTGCTTCTGTAACAATTATACGAACCTGTTCATAAATATAAACAAGTTTTAAGGAAAAATTATGGCTCTTAAAGAATATGTAGGCTCAGTTGTATTGGAAATCAACGGCAAGGAATTTGAAGTCATTGATATTAGTATTGACCATGATACCGGCAAGAAAATTGTCAAAACCATGAACCGGCGCGGTAAAGCCCTTGGTTTTTGTCAGGGTATTCAAACCTGGGAAATAGCCCTCACCGTGGCCATTCCCAAAAATATTGGTGAAGATATTGACTGGGATAACTTTGAAGGCGCAAAAATAACCATTTATCCGCTGACAGAAGGAGGAAAGCGCGAAAGCTATCTGGATTGCATCAGCCAGAAAAACAGTATCAAATACGCCGCTGAAAATGAGGCCAGAGTTTCGGTAAGAGTTCTGGCTCTCGACAAGATTGTGGAATAGTTGGGAAATATTCAATAAACGGGGGAAACCCTAAAACTGGGGGGTGCTCTGGAAAAGCGCCCCCTTTTTCAAAGGTGTAGAATAAATGGATACATTTAGAATTGAAGAGCAGGATATTCAGCTTTTACAAAATCTTCTGGAACACGATGAATGCCTTGCCCCTGGTCGCTTGAGAAAGCTTCTTGAGATAGCTCAGGCCTTGCGGAATTCCTCCTGGGAGGTGCAAAATGCTTCCTTCTCCGAGATTGAAGCAGCGCTGAAAGTGGATAAGGCATGGCGTAATAATTCTACATTGAGGAACCTTACGCCGGAACAACTTAAAAACGCTATTACTATAGCAAATAATTGGGAAAATATTCCAAGTATTAACAAAAAAAGTTTTCGCGAAATTGATAGAATTCTCAATTCATCGAACAGGGTATCATCTGACAGCCTTGCTGAAAACATCGACGCAGATATGCTGAGAGTGGTCTGGAAAAATCGTTTTGGTAATGCCACAGCTTATGACGTTGAGCAAGCCCTTGAGCAAAAGCGAGCATGGCGGAACACTTCCAGAATCGAAGGTAAGGAAATAGATGAACTCCGAAAACAGCTTGACCTTGCCAAGGCCTGGAAAGATCAAAGCATCCTCAAAACCACTGGTGTAACAGAAGTTCAAGAAGCGTGCGAAATAATTAAAAACGAAGCTGATATCATACGGAAAATAAATGAAGAGGCTAGATGGAAAGTAAAGGATGCCTATACAGAGATTAAGGATGATGCTAGCTTGGGAAAAGCGATAAAAACATTAGCCGATACATATACCGGACAATCTACTTTTATCGAGCCCCACAAGTATATAGGAAATTTATTCGCTGCAGAGAAAGCTCTGGCTAATTTCATTGCAGACGCGGGATTTTCGGTTACTGGTGTGATAATGCAAGGTATCGGTTGGGCGTTTGACAGAGACCTTACCGACCCTGTAAAGAAAATGAAAAAAGCAAAAGCAACAATTCCAGGTCTATGGGAAACAGGCGGGCTCATTTGGGAAGGATGGAAAAGGGCCAAGGAAAAAAACAAGAAAGAAAGTGAAGCTCTGAAGGAAACCAAATAACTATGACTGAAAATACTCAAAAAAGTTTTTCCCTCACGGCAGCGCCATGTGTGCTGGTGCTCATATCTGGCATTTTTCTGTGCTCTTTTCTATTTGCGCAGCAAAGTTTTGCCGCCGCCGCAAGTGACAAAGAGCATCTTCAAAACCCTTTAGTGCTTGCCGTTTGTATTATTGAAGCGAAACAGGACTATTGGCGAGGGGAGTTTTTTAAAAAAGAGGACTCTGTTCAAAAATCTATTCAGAGTTTCCGCACCATCTTGAAAGAAATGGATAAAAATGAAAATCCAGAGATGTGGCGCATAGCGCAATTTTGCCTTGGAGCAGCTTTAGCCACTTTGGATCAATTGAAGGGCTCCTCTGCCCACTGTGAGGAAGCCATTACCGCATTTCGAGCTGCATTGGAGAGCCTTGATCGCGAGCAACTCCCCACTGAATGGGGAAAATTACACAGGTATTTTGGCTATGCCCTATATGACAGTGGTGCCACAAAAAAGGATATTGCGATACTAAAAGAGGCCATCTCTGTATTTCAGCACGCGATAAAGAACCTTCCTCAGGGAAAGGACACAGAAGTATGGGATGCAAGGGCATGGTATCAGACTCAATATGGGCTAGGTAAAACATTTAAACTTTTAGGCACACTGGAAAATAATCCGCAGCACTTGGAAACATTTATTGCAATCTATAAAACGATTGCGACAAAGAGACTCTATCACTGGAGCCCGAAAGAATGGCTGTATGTGCAAGATACTCTGTTTTTTGCAGTGGATGATCTTGGAACGAAATATTATGATGATGCCTCTGCAAGCAGCGAGCAAAAAGCAAAAGGCTTTCAATTAAAGCAAGAATCGTTAGACATAGGCGCTGCTGTCATACAAAAGATAGCTTCTGAAATCCCTTTAAAAG
>JAVBJS010000123.1:0-28511 GCA_031546885.1 Desulfovibrio sp. | reverse complement strand
TTTTTAAAGGGGGTTTTTCCCCCTCCCCCGAGTCTTCCAATTTCTCACTCTCCCCCGATTCTTCTAATTTCTCCCTCTCCCCCGATTCTTCTCCAACTCCTCTCCCCGAATTATATATATGTATAATCCATTCGGCGCTGTTGAGGGATAAATCCTGCTTTTTCAATTATTTGATGAATATCTCTGCGTGACAGACGAAAAGAAACTCCGGCTGCAGCGACAACATTTTCTTCTATCATAAGCGAACCAAAATCATTGGCCCCAAAAAGGAGGGCCACTTGAGCCACATGCGGGCCCATTGTTACCCAGGAGGACTGAATATTGTGAATATTATCAAACACAAGGCGCGCCAAAGCTAAAACCCTCAAATAGGCTGGAGCTGTTTCCGGCGTGCATGAGATTTTGGTATTTGTCGGCTGAAATGTCCAGGGAATAAAGGCAGTGAAGCCACCTGTTTCATCCTGTAAATCGCGCACGGCAAAAAGATGGGCCAAACGATCTTCCGGTGTTTCCTCATGCCCAAACATCATGGTCGCTGTGGTGCGCAGTTCCTGCTCATGCGCCAGCCGCATCACATTAAGCCAAGCCGCTGTGGTACATTTATTGGGAGAAACTTTTTTACGAACGGTATCTACCAAGACCTCGGCCCCGCCTCCCGGTATGGAATGGAGCCCGCTTTTTTTCAGGCGAGTGACCACTTCTTTTACGGTAAGTCCTTCTTTTTGGGCAAAGAATACAATTTCAGGAGGCGAAAAAGCGTGGATGTGAATAGTGGGATGCGCGCTACGAATCCAGGCTATCATATCTTCATAATAGCTAAGGGGCAAATCTGGGTGGTGCCCCCCTTGCAAGAGAATTTGCGTTCCACCAAGCTCCCGAGTTTCTTTAATTTTACTGTCGAGTTGCTCGCGGGAAAGCACATAGCCCTGCTCGTGCCCGGGAGGACGAAAAAAAGCACAAAATCGGCAACCGCAGACACAGATATTGGAATAATTAATATTCCTGTCCGCCACATAGGTCACAATCGGCTCTGGGTGCAAAACAAGACGCGCCTCATGAGCAAGAGCCCCAAGGGTAAATAAATCCGCTTCACGATAGAGAATGTCCGCCTCATGCAGTGTTAATCGCATGGCGTTCGGCAACGGCACAATCTTACCCTGTTCTGCTCTGCGCTTGTTATCCGCCCACAGCGGAAAAACTTTTCGAAGCTTTGTGACAATTCCCTGCACTTGCGTCATATGTCAATTACCCTCCAGTACAAGCCTCAGCAATACAATCTTTCACACACCAAATTAGCCAATATATACTACAGATGCCTTCTCAGGCTTCACGAAACCGTTACAGGCGTAAAAAGCGCGCCTCTGTTTACCGGCGTAAATCCACAGCCTCGAATCATATTTTCCAAATCATTACGGGTCATTGCCTGCTCAGAATCTGCACCAGCCATATGCCCGATATGCTCTTCCATGATGGTTCCATCCAAATCGTCCGCCCCAAAGAACAACGCCGTCTGCGCCAGCTTAACTCCCAGCATCACCCAATAGGCTTTTACATGAGGAATATTATCTAAAAGCAGGCGCGAAACAGCAATGGTGCGCAAGCGCTCAAGTCCGCGATCTGCAACGCTTCCAGCACTTTTACCGCATATTTCCGCAGCAAGAGCATTATGCCGTCTCTGAAACGGTAAAGGAATAAAGCACATGAATCCACCACTTTTATCCTGCTGTTCTCGCAGAGCGCACAAGTGCCGCACCTGTTGAGCTGGTGTCTCCACATGGCCGAACAGCATGGAACAATTCGTAGCAACGCCAAGGCTATGTGCCTCACCCGCGATGCGCAAATACTCCTCACCCGGTAATTTTCCAGGACAAATATGCTCCCGCACCACCGGATCAAAAATCTCCGCGCCGCCTCCTGTCAGCATAACAAGACCTGCCTCTTGTAGCCGTTGCAGAACAGCCTTGGTTGAGATGCCTTCCATCTTGGCAAAATGGTCAATCTCAACCACTGTAAAAGCTTTCACAGCAGCATGCGGGCGAAGCGTGCGCAAGGTACGAAAAATATCTTCAAACCATTCAAGACGTAACTCTGGGTGACATCCTCCCACAATATGAATTTCTGCAAAGGGATGCCCCCCATCATCAAGAGCCCGTGCGATTATTTCATCTTTGGTGTGGGTAAAGGCCCCAGTTTCGCCGTCTTCCCGACGAAAAGCACAAAAACGGCATTGCGTCACACACACATTACTATAGTTAATGTGACGGTTACGCACATAATAGGTCTTATCGCCATGCATTTGTGTACGCCTGTAATGGGCAAGCGCACCCACGGCCAACAAATCGGAACAACCAAAAAGCATTTCGCCGTCACTCACGGAAAGCCGCTCGCCGGCAAGAACTTTTGCGCATATCTCCCCAAGCCCAAGACGCTGATAACGCTGCACATCTAACATAGCAATCTCGAATAACCGGGCATAATCGCCGGTAAGGTAAAAAGTTAACAGGATCTAGTGTCTAATTGTTAAAATTCCGAGCATAAAACTTCACTGTTTCCGAAAAATAACAAAAGTATAACATACTGATTTTTAATAGGCACGCCGACTCAGTCGGCGCAAAATCCTGTCGGATTTTGTAGTGCTTACTTTTGCAAGTAAGCACTAGCGCTTCCTACAAAGGCCGCACAACGTAAAAACATATCCATACTATTTTCCATACTGCCGGTATATGCCAGCCTCTTCCCTCTGCTGGGCAAGAAGCTGCTCTATCAAAAGATAATTACTCAGCGACAACAAAACCCCTTGGGAATTGGGAGCTCAGGTCAATTACAGCCTGTTCCGCCTTTTTCACAGAAGAGTATGGCCCGGCCTGCACTCGCCAAAACGTCAGCGCATCGGAATATACCGCCCGCGCATCAATCCCCTGACCCTTCATACGCTTAACAAGATTATCCGCATTGCTCTTGGTGCCAAAGGCTCCCACCTGAACAAAAAACGAACCCGAAAGCTCACCACTCGCTGTCATTCCCGGCACTTCACCCACAGTTTCCAGAAGTACCGGCGCTGTACCTGGACCAAGCATACCTATACCATCCGCCGCCGTGTTCGTAAGGTCAATAACCCGGTTCGCCACAAAAGGGCCACGGTCGTTAATCCGTACAATGACAGAGCGTCCGTTATTCTTGTTGGTCACGCGCACCTGCGTATTAAACGGCAAAAGCTTGTGAGCGGCAGTCATGCCATACATATCATAATTTTCCCCGTTGGCAGTGAGCTTGCCATGAAAATCCTTGCCATACCATGAAGCTATTCCGTCTTCTGTAAAACCGTGAGCTGAAAGCAAAGGCTGATAGGTTTTGCCATTAATCGTATAGGCTTTGGTACCACGTTTTGCTTTTCCGCCTCCGCCTCCTCCGCCCCCTGAAGAAGACGCGGGAGGTGTTTTTTTACCAAGGCTGCACCCGGAAATTCCCACAGCGCACACCAGTAAAAAGCACACCAGCAAAGCAAGCCTCGGCACAGCAAACTGTAAATACCGCGTCCCCTCGCCTGCAAAAAAACCATGTTTCATATTACTCAACAATACTATACCCACGCCTGAGGTTATGAAAGAAACAGTGATTATATAGTTTTCTGGGGATATCGCACAGGCCCCCCACCCAGAGAAACGATTCCTCTCAATTTATATCACACTAGAACAATTAGATTTTTCAAGAAAGTATCCCTTTTTTCTGGAAAGTTTGGGAGGCTTTCACCGTTCCCCAAAATTGCTATCCAGCACTGGCCCTACCCAACGGCTCCTTCCTTGCCACGGGCATATGCCAATCCGTTCCAAAAGCCCGCAAGGTCACATGCAGAATGGGGGGAGCCTGATGCCGTTTAAACTCCGCCATATGCACCAAATGCAACACACGCCTTACAACATCAGGAGGGTACCCTGCGTCCAAAAGATCTTCAAGACTTTGTTCCTGCTCAATGTAAGCCTGTAAAATAGCATCCAGAACAGGGTATTCCGGCAGAGAATCCGCATCCTTCTGCCCTTCCCGCAGTTCTGCTGAAGGCGATTTTTCCAGAATAGCCACAGGAATCAGCGGCATACCCACACGCTTATTATACCAACGACTCAGCGCATAAACATCCCGCTTGTACAAATCACCAATAACGCTTAAGCCACCGCACATATCGCCATACAATGTGCAATAACCCACAGCCATTTCAGATTTATTTCCCGTACTTAGCACAAGGGAGTTAAACCTGTTGGCATACGCCATAAGCAAATTACCGCGAATACGCGCCTGGATATTCTCCTCCGCAATGCCGGCAAGCCCCCCCGCAAAAACTGCGGCAAAACTTGTTTCGTAAGCTCCCATCATAGGCGCAATGGGAAGGGTATGCGTGGTCATGCCAAAGTTTTGGGCAAGGGCAAGGCTATCATCAATGCTTCCCTTGCTGGAGTAAGGAGAAGGCATCAAAAGCCCAGTGACGTTAGCAGCGCCAAGGGCATCGCAGGCTATGGCCGCCACCAAGGCGGAATCGATACCACCGGAAAGCCCCAAAATGGCCTTGGTAAACCCGCACTTTCCAGCAAAATCGCGTACCCCCAGCACAAGAGCCTGACGCAATTCCTCTTCAGCAGGCAAGTCCGGCGCTATGCTTCCAGCCTTTTTAGCCGCCAGATCCGTTACAATCACACCCTCTTCAAACAAGGCAGCCCGGGCCGTAACGACACCTTCCGCGCTAACAACAAGGCTTCCACCATAATAGATGAGCCCATCATTGCCCCCCACACAGTTAGCCACAGCCACCGGAATGCGGTATTGCGCCGCATGACGGCATTGTATGCGCTGGTGCAAAATGCAGGTAGCCCCCGCGTAAGGCAAGGCCGTCAAATTAAGCAACGCATCCGCACCGCCTGCTCCCATGAACTCTGCCACAGGATCAGCCAGAACAGAGCGCCGCTCCTGCCGGAAGGTGCGATCATTCCAAACATCCTCACCCACCGTTACAAGAAAACGCCACCCCTTATGCTGCAAAACCCCGCACCCAACACCCGGCTCAAAATAACGAGTATCAACAAACACCCCCGTGCTTGGCAAAAGCACCTTGCGCGCTATAACCATCACCTTGCCATCCCGCAAAAGCACTGCACAATTTTGCAATGACTTGCCAAGAGGCACGGGGTTCAGTACTGGAGCACCCAAAAGTAAAGGAGGAGCGGACGCCTGCGCATGCAGCTTTGCCGCCATGAAGTTCAGCATATCCCGACAAGCCGGCGCAAAATCTGACTGCAACAACAAATCCCCCGCATCATGCCCGCACAGGGCAAGTTCCGGGGCAATGCACAGGTCAGCCCCCAGGCTTCCCGCTTCAAAGACAGCAGCCAAAAGCGCTTCAGCATTATACCGCAAAGCCCCTGCAACGGGGTTACTTTGAATCAGGCCTATTTTCATATCAACCCAACACTGCTTGGTGGTTTTATTGATTATTCGAAATAATAGTGTAACGATATTTTATTGCAATACATCCGCCATGGTATAAAGCCGCCCTGGATTTTTTCCCTGCAACCAGCGGGCTGCCCGCAAAGCTCCCGCCGCAAAATTCTCACGCGAGTGAGCGTGATGTGTTACTTCAATTCGCTCTCCCGGCCCCATATAAAATACGGTGTGAATACCGACAACATCACCCCCGCGTAAGGTTTGCACGCCTATTTCCCGATCAGGGCGCTCGCCAATAATACCTTCCCGGTGGTAACAGGCTGTTTCCGCAAGGGGCCAGCCCTTAGCATCTGCAATGGCTTCTGCCAGACGAAGAGCGGTACCACTCGGAGAGTCTTTTTTCCGGTTATGGTGAATTTCCAGCAGCTCCGTATCGTAGCCTGCACCAAGCAAGCGTGTTAATTCCGGTAAAATCTGTAATAAAACATTCACACCTACACTCATATTGGGAGACCAGAACAAGGGAGCCTTACCGGCAAGAGCTGCCAGCTCCACCTTTTGCGCCTCAGAAAAGCCTGTTGTTCCAATCACATGGTGAGCCTTTCCAGACACCACAGCAGCAGCAGTAGCCAGAGAAACTTCCGGCGCACTGAAGTCAATAACGGTTGCACCCGTAATATCTTGCAGCAGCTCCTCAATCTTTGTCGCAGCAGGGCACCCCAAAAGTGCTGCCGTAGCAAGGCGTTCCTCACGCTCAACCACACCGGCAAGGGTGAAGGCCGCGTCTTCTCGCACCATATTAACAATGGTTGACCCCATGCGGCCAGTTGCACCCATAACAATAACAGGAATACCCATAATCACCTCATATATAAACTGTTGCAGATGCCCCACAGGGCTAGTTCATCTTATTTGTTGAAGTCAAACTTTAAGGAAAAACATGAGGCTCAAAAGAGGGCTGCACAGCATAGCATTCAGCAACACTTGCAGTGTTTAGCAAACTACTCCATAGCAGCATGTGCTTAGTATACCCCGCAAAGGGCAGCCCTTCCTTGACCCGGCATAAAGGCTTGTGTGAATCCAGCATACAGCCTGCAAAGTAAAAAACATCTATTATTATAAATAGATACCGTCTTTCCTTCGAAAGGATACCCGAATCCCTGCTAAATCGCCAGTCTTTTTGCTACCGCTGCAAACTATGCCTGCTTCAAAAGATGTTACAACAACAAAAGCAGAACACCGTAACATTTGGTTACATAAGCGTTTATCTTATATTTAACTCTTCCCAACGAGATGTACCCGCCCTGTGGCGGCACTGATTTGCACTTGACATAACCACAGGGATAGGGGAGAAAGTGGAAAAAAGTGGTAATTAGTGGTAATTTTTCCACCGCTCCATAAGGCCTCATTATGTATTTTCGCGGACGCTCACTACGAAACACCGACCCCAAGGGGCGGATTATGCTTCCCCCTGAATTTCGGGAGACGCTTTTGTCGCGCAATACTGAGGGCACTGTGGTACTTACGACATACGATGATTGTATTGTAGCTTTTCCCCTTCCTGACTGGGAAGAATTTGAAGAAAAAGTAAACCTTGTCAAGAATCCTTCGCGAAACGTGCGCGATTTTCGCCGTCTTGTCATAGGCGGCGCGGAAATGATGCACGCAGATGCTCAGGGCCGCATACGTCTTTCCCGCGATCATATGGATTATGCGGGCATTACGCACGATGCCATGCTGGTAGGACAAGGCAAGCGCTTTGAAATATGGGCACCAGATCGTCTGGCACCTGTTCTTGCGCAAAATTTTGATAATGTTACCCAAAGTGCTGTCGATGCCGGAGTGGATTTTGGACTTTAACAATTTATTCAAAACACTTTACTCTTAACACCATGGGCCGCGGAATAAAAAAAAAATCACGAGAAGCGAAAGCAGAGCGCCAGCATACTTCCCGTGTCGAACGGGAAAATGCTTCTCTTGGGCAGCAGCATGAGTGCTGTGCTGCATCCGCTTCCGATTCACGGCATATTCCTGTATTATTTGAAGAAACCCTGAATCATCTACTCATTGTTGCCAATGGGCGGTACCTGGATGGCACCCTTGGCCTTGGCGGACACGCAGAAGGATTACTGCAACGGGCACAGGCTCAAAATTGCCCCATTGAACTGCTCGGCCTGGACAGAGATACCGAGGCCCTTGTCCTGGCCGGAGAACGCCTTGCTCCTTTTGGCGCAACGGTACACACAGCACACCAGAGTTTTTCTGATTTTGCCGTGGCTCTGGATGAACTTGGCTGGAAAGAGCTTGATGGCGCGCTTATTGATATAGGGGTTTCGTCCTTGCAGATTGACACAGCCGAGCGCGGTTTCAGCTTTATAGCAGACGGCCCGCTGGACATGCGTATGAATACAACGGAAGGAACATCCGCGTGGACTCTTGCCAACAAAGCGCCTGTAGCAACGCTTAAAAAAATTATTGAGGAGTTTGGTGAAGATCCCATGGCTGGACGCATCGCCCGTGCCATTGATGATGCCAGAGCGCAAACAGCCATTGATACAACCATGCAACTTGCCCGCATTGTTGAAAATGCCTACCCGGCAAAATGGCGGGCCACCTCGCGTAATCACCCTGCAACGCGCACCTTTCAGGCCTTTCGAATGGTTGTCAATGACGAACTGGGGGAACTCTCCCGCTTTTTGGAAGGTATTGTGGGCCGCCTGCGCCACGGGGGCCGGGTTGCTGTTATTACCTTCCATTCCCTGGAAGATCGCATGGTCAAACACTTTTTTCGGGAACAGTCGCTGGATTGCATCTGCCCGGCTCACATTCCGGTCTGCACATGCAACCACACACCAAGCTTGCGTGTAGTAACTAAAAAGCCCGTTTTACCCACTGCGGCTGAAATTGCAGCTAACGGACGTGCAGGCAGTGCAAAATTACGCGTGGCGGAAAGGCTTGTAGTATGAGTTCCGAACGCTTCGGTATGGTAAGCGCTCAAGAAGAAGATGAGCAAACCCTTGTTCTGCCCCTGATTCTTTCCGTACTTGGCTTGCTTGCCCTTGGGCTAACCTTGGTATGGCTGAACCTTGAACGCACCAAGCTGGCTTATCGCCTGAATATTTTGCAAAAGGATTTACGCATTCATACAGAATATCAAACCAAGGTCGTTATTGAACGCGACCACCTGCTCTCTCCCGCAGAGCTGGGAAAAAAAGCCGTTGCTCTTGGCCTGCATGTAGCAAAACCCGGACAGCTCCGCCGTCTGGATGGGGCGCGTAATGCCCCGGTTAAACAATAACTCCTAATATTTTTAAGAGGTTCCCCTTTTCATGATGCCGCGCCGTTCACCCAAGCCTATACGTAACAAGCGTATAGTTAAAGTGGAAAAAGCCACTCCATCCTCCAGAGTCAGCACGATTGACTGGGGCCGAGTGCGCCTTTGGGCCGTGGCTATCTTCTTTTCCCTTACCTGGTGCGCGCTTTGGGCAAGGGCTTATCATTTACAGATTATTATGGGGCCGGAATTTGCAGAAAAGGCTAAACGCCAGTACACAACTATGGAAGTGCTCCGCGGCATGCGCGGCAACATTGTTGACCGCAACGGCAATATTCTTGCGCAGAGTATAGACTGCCAATCCGTGTGGGTAAACCCTTCTCTGGTAATAAACCACCGCGCAACAGCGGACGAGCTTGGCAAAATCCTCGGCACATCTCCAGTAAAAATTCTTCCTCTCCTGCAAAGCGAAAAGAAATTCGCCTGGATCAAGCGCAAGATTTCTGACAAGGCTGCCCGTCAAATTAAAGAATCCGGCCTGCCAGGAGTCTTTCTTGCTGCGGAATTTGACAGACTGTACCCTTACCAGCACCTCGGGGGGCAGCTCATCGGCTTTGTAGATGTAGATGATAAGGGACTGGAAGGAATTGAAAAATTTTTTGAAGCTCAATTGACAGGGCAACGCATCAAGCAGGAAGTACAGCGTGATGCCGTTGGCGGCCGCATGGCTATGAACAATGCGGAAGAAGTCGCTAACCTGCGCGGAAAGAATATCCGCCTTACCATTGATACCCATGTGCAGTTTTTTGCTGAGCAGGCTTTGGCCGAAAATGTGGAAAAATTTGCAGCAAAATGGGGCGGCTGCATTGTTGTTGATGTGCCCACCGGTGAAATACTGGCCTGGGCGCAATATCCTTTTTTCAATCCCAATGCCTATCAAGACTACCCACCAGCCGTGCGCCGAAACCGTCTGGCCATGGACGCGCTGGAGCAGGGCTCAACCATCAAATCATTCCTCATAGCCGCCGCGCTGGAGGAAAAGGTGGTCACACCCTCCACAGTCATCAACTGTGAAAAAGGGAAATGGGTGCTGAAAACAGCCACTATTCACGATACTCACCCCTACAGCACCCTGCCGGTGGATAAGGTATTGCACGTTTCAAGCAACATCGGTGCAGCCAAAATAGGCATGAAGCTGGGTGCATCAAAGTACCATGCCTACCTAACCCGCCTTGGATTCGGTTCCCGCCCGGAACTTCCCCTGGCCGGTGAAGCACGCGGTATTCTGCGCCCTGCCTCACAATGGCATGACATTGACCTTGCCGCCAGCTCCTTTGGGCAAAGCTTTTCCGCTACCCTCAGCCAGATGGCGGAAGCCTACCTGACTCTGGCCGGAAACGGCACCAAAAAGGAACTAAAGCTTGTTGCCCTGGAAGAATTGCCGGACATTCAGAACCTGCAAGGTTTACAAGGCGTTCAGGTAAACGGGCAACCAGCACTGGAAGCAGGCTCTGCCGCGCCCTCAGATGAGTCTGACGATCCGCACAACACATTTCAGCCCATCACCACCACATCGGAAGCAAAGGAGATACTCTTCTCGCCAAGCACCATGAAGCTGGTACGCAGTATGCTCCGGGAAGTGGTGGAAGAAGAAGGCGGTACAGGTATGCAGGCACACATTCCCGGTATTTCTGTAGGCGGAAAAACCGGAACAGCGCAAAAAGCAGACCGCTCTGGAAAATATGGTACAGGCCGCGTTGCCTCTTTTGTCGGCATGGTACCCATTGACAACCCGCGCTATCTTATTTGCATTCTTTTGGATGAACCTAGCAAGAACCAGTACGGCGGCGTTGTCGCAGCACCTGTATTTCGTAATGTTGCTCTGCGAACCATGGGCTATCACGGCATGCTGCCGGATAATCCGGAGGCATCAACAAAAACTGCGGAAAAAGAAACTGGAAAAAAAGGGAAAAAATCCAAAGAAAAAGCAATTCCCGCCACACCCGTTGAAAAACTTGTTGCAGGTAAAAATGCCACTCAGCGAAATATAGCTGCTAAAAATACTGACGCCAGCTCCTCTAAAAATGCCACCAGCCCCGCTATTTCCAATGAAAGCACTGCCCAACTTGCCAACACCAGCACCCTGCGCCCCTCCATTTCTTCAGCAGGCCGAAAAGCGATAAACCCGGGCATTGTCCCTCCCGTTACAGGAATGGGAGTGCGGCAGGCTGTGGAAACCCTTGCAAAACATGGGGTTCTCCCTTCACTTAAGGGCAAGGGCGGCTTTGTTGTACGCCAAACACCCGAAGGCGGCGCAGCATGGTCGGCTGACAACCGGGAATGCACCCTATGGCTTGAGGAACGTGCCATATGACATACTCTGCTGAATTTTTACAGCTTTGCAAATTGGTAAAAGCAAAAAAGCTCCCTTTGGCAGCGCATACAACAGACATCTGCCAAGGAGGAGTCTTTGTGGTGCTTCCCGCAGCCGTGCCGCGTGAAGGTATTCACCATACAGCCGGCGGCGAAGCACATATTGTGACCGCCCTTGTTCTTCGCCCCGGCTATATCATTTGCGAGCACCGGCATTATGAGCACCTGCTGGCACAAATAGCAGAACATAAAGAGCTGGATGCCCCGTGTACGGTAATTGCTGTTGATTCCACGCGAAAAGCCCTTGCGGAACTTGCCAGAGCAGCCTTTGATACCGATACGCATTGCCCCACAGTTGTCGGCATCACAGGTACCAACGGCAAAACAACAGAAACCTATCTGCTGGAGCAAATTTTTACTCATGCCGGACATAGCGTTGGCGTCATCGGTACTGTGGAATACCGCTGGCCGGGCGTTGTAGAAAATGCTTCCCTGACCACTCCCGGTTGCCTGCTGCTGCATTCACTCCTCTCGCGTATGTATAAGGCGGGAGTCACCATTGTTTTTATGGAAGTTGCCTCCCATGCCCTTGACCAGGAAAGGATAGCAGGAGTTCCCTTTGCAGCGGCTCTTCTTACCAATATAACTCAGGATCACCTTGACTACCACGGCTCCATGGATGCCTACTTCCAGGCCAAGGCCCGGTTATTTCATACAGAAGCCAATGACGGCGTTCCTCTTGATAACAAGGTATGCGTTTGCAACGCGGACGATCCATTTGGCCGTACACTCCTTGCAGAAGAACCGAATCGCATTGGGTATGGACTGCGTGAAAGCGCTGTGAGTGGCAGCCGGCATCTGCACGGGAACATTCACGCATTTTCCCCCGCAGGAATGACCCTCCACATGCGCTTTGAAGGCAAGGAATGGGAGCTCTCCTCCCCCCTTGTGGGTCAGTTTAACGCCATGAACCTTTTGGGGGCCCAAGCTCTTGCCCTTGGCCTTGGCCTCACCCCCGCATCCTTTGCGCCTCTTACCTCCTTTACCGGAGTACGAGGTCGCCTTGAGCGCGTGCCCAATCAAAAAGGGTTACATATTTTCATCGACTACGCCCACACGCCGGATGCCCTTGTTAATGTGCTTACCTCCCTTCGCGCCGCGGGATTTGCCCGTCTTGTCGCAGTATTTGGCTGCGGCGGCAATCGGGATTCCGGCAAGCGTCCCCTGATGGGAGCCGCTGTGGCCCAGTATGCTGATGTTGCCGTGCTCACTTCAGACAATCCCAGAAACGAAGAGCCGGAGGCCATTATCAATGATGTCCTGCCCGGTCTTGCATCCTGCCGTGAAGTTCATGTAAACCCAGACAGACGCGCCGCCTTGGCCCATGCCCTCACCCTTATTGGCCCGAATGACGCCTTACTGGTGGCAGGCAAGGGGCACGAGACTTATCAGATCATCAAGGGTATCAAGTATCCTTTCAGCGACCACAGTGTAGTACAGGAACTTCTGGCATGAACTGGACATATGACACCATAGAAAGCTGCCTCAAAGCTACAGGTATTGCCACCGAGTGGCATCTCTCGAGTGCGGCCCACCCACCCCTGCACGGGGCTGCCATAGACAGCCGCAAGGTAGTGGCAGGTAATATCTTTTTCTGTATTAAAGGCCAACAGACCGATGGGCACAATTTTGCCGAGGCCGCCGCACAGGCACAAGCCTCCCTTATTATTGGCGAGCGCAATCCTTTTGCAGAAACTGCCAACAGCGCCTCTCTTCCCCCGGTCTGTGTTGTCCCCAATACCCTTCAGGCCCTTTGGAGCCTTGCCGCACAGTATCGCAATCAAACCAAAGCAAAGGTTGTGGGCATTACCGGCACTGCCGGTAAAACCTCCGTCAAAGAAGTTCTGGCTCAAGTTCTGGCCACACATGGCAAAACATCCCGCAATCCCATGAATTTGAATAACCAGATCGGTCTGTCCGTAAGCATCCTCGGTGCTGACTCCACAGCCGATTTTTGGGTTATGGAGGTCGGCATAAGTCAGGCCCACGATATGGATGAGCTTGGTGCCATTCTGCGTCCTGACCTTGCCATTATCATCAATGCCGGAGCAGGACATACCCAGGGGCTTGACGGAAAAGGCGTGGCCTATCACAAGGCCCGTCTGCTGCACTATGTAGCAGCCGACGGTGCAGGCATTGTTAATGCGGATTACCCGGATTTACTGCATGAAGCCAAGGCCCATGCCACACCCCTTGCCTCCAGAAATGCTGCACTGCATTACATCAGTGCCAGCCCTACCCCGCTCTCCTGTCCCCTTTACTGCCATGCGCAATATTGCGGCCCTGCGCCACAAGCTGCCACCCCTGACCTGCCGGAAGCTACCGCACCCACAATAGGCACACCCGCCACGCCGGAATCTGGCGCGCAATCAAGCAAGGCTTCCTGCGGCACAGCGCCGCTTTACGGAGTATTTCAAGTCACTCTGGCAAAGGAAAAGCATCAATTTATCGCTCCATTCCGGGGAAGCCTTGGAGCGGAGAATATTGCGGTAATCACAGCCGCAGCCCGGATTTTGGGTGTGCCTCCAGCCAGAATTCAGCAAGGCCTGCTCACCGCCAGCCTGCCTGCCCAGCGCCTTTCCTGTGAAAAAGTTCGCTCCTTCACCCTTGTGGATGACAGCTACAATGCCAACCCTCTTTCTGCCAGGCGCATGCTCGAAATTACAGCGGAAATGGCTCGTGAAGTAAACTCCCCCCTCACCCTGGTCATGGGAGAAATGCGCGAGCTTGGCGATTGCGCCCACACAGCCCATGTTACCCTTGGCAGGCAAATGGCTGCCAGCGGTGCTACACTTGTTTTCTGGAAGGGCGATCACGCGGAAGCCGTGCGCCTTGGCCTGCATGAAGCAGAATATGCTCATGCCTTTTACCCCATTGGCGGCGGACAAGAATTTATCGTGTTGCTGGAAGAACTTTCCCCCAACTGTGGAGTCATTTTGTTTAAAGGCTCCCGCGGTAATTACCTTGAACGCCTGATTGATCTTTTTCGTGACTACGCACTTACGCCGGGAGAATCTGATGCTGTATAACCTGCTGTACCCACTAAGTTCAGAAATAAGCATACTGAACGTATTTCGCTACATTACCTTCCGTTCTGTGTGGGCACTGCTGACGGCTCTTATCATCTCCATTCTTGTGGGGCCCTACTTTATCCGCGCCCTCAAGCGCTTAAAGTTCGGGCAGTATATTCAAGAGGATGTCAAGGCTCACCTGGAAAAAGCCGGAACCCCCACCATGGGTGGTTTATTGATTGCCTTTTCACTCTCCATAAGCGTGCTTTTATGGGCAGATTTAAGCAATCGCTACATATGGTTGACGCTTTTTGTTTTTCTCAGCTTTACCGCCGTCGGCTTTGCAGATGATTATCTGAAAATTCTGCGTAAAAACAACAAGGGCATCTCTGCCAAAGCCAAACTTTTAGGACAAGTGGTTGCAGGCAGTATAGCCATACTGCTTTTGTTCTTCTGGCCTGGGGTAGCGGATGTTGCCTCCAAAATCGGCGGCAACTCCTTTTCAACAGAGCTGATCGTTCCTTTTTTCAAAAATTTCAAACCCGATCTTGGCTGGTTTTTTCTGCCCTTTGCCCTGCTTGTCATGGTGGGTACTTCCAACGGTGTTAATCTTACAGACGGCCTGGATGGTCTTGCCATTGGCCCCACCATCATTGCAGGTCTGTGTTTTGCCGTCTTTATTTATGTTGCCGGTAACGTGCAAATGGCAAAATATCTACAAGTGGCGCACGTCCCCGACGTGGGTGAGGTAACAGTATTTTGCGGGGCTTTTATTGGCGCCAGCCTCGGTTTTTTATGGTATAATGCTTATCCGGCGCAAATATTCATGGGCGATGTGGGTTCCCTTCCCCTTGGTGGAACCCTTGGATTTTTATCCATCCTTTGCAAGCAGGAAGTTATTTTGCTGCTTGTGGGCGGGCTATTTGTTATTGAAACTCTTTCTGTGATACTACAAGTGGGCTATTTTAAATTTACCGGCGGAAAACGCATCTTTCGCATGGCGCCCCTGCATCACCATTTTGAAATGAAAGGCACCCCGGAATCAAAAATCATTATTCGGTTCTGGATCATGTCGGCCCTGTTTGGTCTTGCAGCCTTGTCTGTACTTAAGCTTCGGTAATTATGGTAACTTCTATGCAACATCTCCCTCAGCATCCCGTACTCGCTTCTCTCACGCCACAGACCTTGGCGGTCATTGTCGGCGCGGGTGAATCCGGCCAGGCCGCAGCCCGTCTATTAGCCCATAAAGGCGTGAGGGTACGTATACTGGAACGGGACAGCGCTGGCATAACACCCGCCTTTCAAGAAGAAATTCGTACCAGCGGCATGGAATTGTTGTGTGGAGCACACACCCCGGAACAATTTTCCGGCGCCGACTTTGTTGTCACAAGTCCTGGTGTTCCCCTGCATGTTCTTGCGCCGTTCCTTACCGCAGCAGGAAACCCGCCCCTGCTTGGCGAAATGGAGCTGGCCCTTGCCTTCACGCACGAGCCCATTCTGGCAGTCACCGGCACCAGTGGTAAAACCACAACTGTCAGCCTTGCCGCCGCCATGCTGAACGCAGCCGGTAAAACAGTTTTTCTTGGGGGTAACATTGGCACCCCTCTTTCCAGCTATGTGCTTGGACAGGAAAAAGCAGATGTGCTGGTGCTTGAAATAAGCAGTTTTCAATTGCAAGGCTGCCACACCTTACACCCGCACGTTGCCATGATTATTAATCTCACAGAAAATCACCTGGATCACCATAAAACCATGCAGGAGTATACAGACGCAAAGTTCAGTATCTTCGCCCTGCAAAATGCGGATAATTTTGCTATTCTCCCCCCGGAGCTGGCAGAAGAATATCACCGCAGAGGCCATGCCGCGCCCCTTGAAGTATTCACCGCAACCAACCGCTTTCCCCACATGCAACTTGCCGGAAAACATAACGCCGCCAACGCTGAAGCTGCCTACCTCGCTTGCCGCGTTTTTGGAGTAAGTGAAGAAGCTGCCGCCAAGGCTGTGGCAGAATTTTTACCTCTGCGGCATCGCCTTGAAACAGCCGCCCGCCACGCTGACGTTCTCTACGTCAACGATTCCAAATGCACCACAGTGGAAGCCATGCGAGCAGCCCTGGAAAGCTTTGATACTCCTGTTATTCTTCTGGCGGGAGGAAAATTCAAAGGTGGCGATCTTGCCTCTCTGCGCTCCCTGCTCCAAAAACAGGTGAAGGCCGTTGTCCTTTTTGGTGCAAGCCGTGATATTTTTGAAACGGCCTGGGCAGGCGCTGCCCCCATTACCTGGGACGCCAACCTTGATGCCGCTTTCGCACGGGCAGCGGGACTGGCGACGGCACATGACGTTGTTCTGCTTTCACCCGCAACAGCAAGCTATGATCTCTACAATAATTATAAAGAGCGCGGCGATCACTTTTGCCGCCTTGCCTCAGCCCTCTCTGCGCACGGAGCCAGACCATGAGTACCGCAAGCCGTCGTACAGGCCAGCCAGATTGGTGGCTTCTTGCCATTAGCGCTACCCTCGTAGCCTTTGGCCTCATGATGGTTTTCTCTGCCAGCGGCATTCTGGCAGAGCGGGTACGGGCAGACACCTACTATTTCTTCAAGCGTCAGCTTTTCTTTGCGATTGTCGGCTGCATCGCCATGGCCGCCGCCGCCGGCATGTCCAGAGATACACTCTACAAGCTCCAGTACCCTCTTCTTGTTTTCGGTGTCTTCCTGCTTCTGCTTACCCTCTCACCCCTTGGCGTGGGTGCAAAAGGGGCACACCGCTGGATAAATCTTGGGCCGTTCAGACTACAGCCCCTGGAATTTGTCAAGATTATACTTGTGCTGTACCTTGCTTATTTTATGAGCACCAAGCAGGCCATTATCAAGAGTTTCAGCAAAGGTGTTATCCCTCCCTTTATTGTCACTGCCAGCATGTGCTTTCTCTTGCTCTTGCAGCCTGATTTTGGTGGTGCCGCCATACTTTCGCTGCTCCTGTTTTTTATGTGCCTTGTGGGAGGGACGCGGCTGATTTATCTCATTATCTCCGCTGGACTGGCAGGCGGCGGCGCATACCTGCTCATTGCCAACACTCCATACCGTTTTCGCCGTATTACCGCCTTTCTTGATCCCTTCACCTCAGCTACCAATGAAGGGTATCAGCTTGTACAGTCCTTTTACGCCATAGGCTCCGGCGGACTCACCGGCGTTGGCCTTGGTGCCAGCAAGCAGAAGCTTTTTTACCTGCCGGAAGCACATAACGACTTTATTATGGCAGTGCTGGCAGAAGAAACCGGGCTCATTGGATTAAGCATTCTATTCATTCTCATGGCAGCATTTTTCTGGCGTGGCGCGCTTATCGCCCTGCAACAAAATGACCTGCGTGACAGATTCACCGCCTTCGGCATCCTTCTTGTGCCTGCCCTTTCTATGGTTTTAAATATGGCTGTTGTCCTTGGCATGGCTCCTCCCAAAGGCGTGCCCATGCCATTTTTGAGCTACGGTGGCAGTAGTCTGCTCTCCTCGCTCCTGTGCGTTGGTCTTTTGCTTAACCTTTCTCGCACCGGCAAAGGGTAAGAATATGGAACGTATCATCATTACCACTGGCGGTACGGGAGGGCATATCTTCCCAGCCATTGCCGTGGCGGAAGAAATTCGCCACCGATACCCGCATGCCTCCCTGCTCTTTGTTGGGGGAGAATACGGCCCGGAAGCGGATATGGCTGCCGCAGCGGGCATTCCCTTTACCAGCCTGCCGGTACAAGGTCTTGTTGGGCGTGGCCTCAAAGCCTTTCCCGCCGCCCTTGCCATGCTGCGCGGTATTGGTAAAGCTCGTGCCATTATTCGCAAAACCAACCCTCAGGTTGTTATCGGCTTTGGTGGTTATGCAGCCTTTGCCAGTGTGGTGGCGGCAAAGCTGGAAGGAACTCCCACAGCCCTGCATGAGCAAAACAGCATCCCGGGCCTCAGCAACAAAATTCTTGGTAGACTGGCACATCGCATCTTTCTTTCCATGCCAGACAGCACGCAGTCCTTTAACCCTGTAAAAACGGAGCTCACCGGCAATCCCGTTCGAGCTGCCATCACAGCTCTCAACCGAACCGACAGTTACCCTGTGCAGCAATGCACGGCAGGTGCCGAACTTTATACGGATGTTTTTGGGCAGAACATGGGTGGGGAAACACTTGACGGCCAAGAGGCTCCTTGCAATGACCCCGTTGAAGAAACGCCCAGCTCACCTATTATCCAAGATATTCCCCCCCAGATTCCCCATCTGCTTGTTATGGGCGGTAGCTTGGGCGCCCGCGCTATCAACCGTGCTGTGGTCAATGCCCTGCCGACTCTTTTAGAAGCAGGCGTCGCCATCTGGCATCAAACAGGCAAAGCGGAATATGAAGAGGTTCGCGCCGGCTACCGTGCTGCCAAGGCGGATCAAAAGGGGCATGTGCGCCTGGAAGCCTTCATTGACGACATGAGCCAGGCTTACGCCTGGGCCGATGCCGCACTGTGCCGCGCCGGTGCTTCCTCCCTTGCGGAACTTGCTGTAGCAGGGGTTCCAGCTATTCTTGTGCCCTATCCCTTTGCAGCGCGCAACCACCAGCAGTACAATGCCATGCATATGGTCAATGCAGGCGCAGCCCTGCTCTGTGAGCAAGAAAAAATTACTCAAGAGGGCACGCTTACCAGCCTTGTGCTCTCCCTTTTGAAGGATCAGGAACGACTCGCCCTTATGAGCGCCCAAGCCCGTACCCTGGCAAAACCGAATGCGGCAAAACACATTGTCGATGCCCTTGAGCGCCTGCTCGTAATCACAAGGAAAGTTAATGCATAGTAAAATTCATACAATTCATATGGTTGGCATTGGTGGAGCAGGCATGAGCGGCATTGCCGAAGTGCTGCTCAACCTTGGGTACGCCGTTCACGGCTCAGATATGGCAGATTCCCCCACCGTGGCCCGCCTGCGTACGCTTGGCGCTGTCATCACCATTGGGCACGCGAGTGAGAACGTAAAAGACGCACACGTTCTGGTGAAGTCCACCGCTGTTGATCGCAGCAACCCGGAAGTAGCCACAGCCCACGAGCGCGGCATCCCCATTATCCCCCGTGCGGAGATGCTGGCAGAGCTCATGCGCCTTCGTACCGGCATAGCCATTGCCGGAACCCACGGCAAAACCACAACAACATCCTTTACCGCTGCCATTTTTGAAGAGGCAGGCTACGATCCCACCGTCATCATAGGCGGTAAAATTAACGCCTATGGAGCCAATGCCCGCTTGGGTACAGGAAATTTTTTGCTGGCGGAGGCAGATGAATCTGACGGCTCCTTTTTATGTCTTTTTCCCATCATGAACATTGTTACCAATGTTGACCTTGACCATTTGGATTTCTATCCAGACCAGCAAAGCATTGATCAAGCCTTCATCCAGTTCATGAACAAAGTACCTTTTTACGGAATAAACGTCATCTGCGGGGACGATGCCGGCGTGCGCCGCATTCTCCCGCGCATCAACCGTCCTGTGCTTACCTACGGCTTTGGCACGGGTAATGACCTCACTGCCGAAGTGCTGGAATGCGCGGAACAAAGCCGCTTCATCGTGCGCCTTAAGGGATGCAAACTTGGCGAAGTGACCCTTGCCCAGCCTGGACAGCACAATATTCTCAATGCTCTGGGTGCCATTGGCATTGCCATGCAAGCAGATATACCCATAACCGCCTGTATTGGAGGACTTGGCAAATTTCGTGGAGTGGGCAGACGGTTTGAGCGTAAAGGGGTAAAAAATGATGTTATCGTCATTGATGATTACGGGCACCACCCGGCAGAAGTGGCAGCCACCCTTGCTACAGCGCGGCAGTGTTATCCCGGAAAACGGCTGGTTGTGGCCTTTCAGCCCCACCGCTTTACCCGAACTCAAGCCCTTTTTGGCGATTTCTGCAAAGTCTTTGAAAACACTGATCTACTGCTGCTCACGGAAATTTATCCCGCTTCTGAATCCCCTATTCCCGGTGTCAGTGGCGAAAGCCTTGCTCAGGGCATACGCCAAATTTCAAGTACGGATGTTACCTATTGTCGAACCTTTGACGATTTAAGCGCTATCCTGCCGGAAACCCTCAAGCCCGGCGATATTTTCATAACCCTTGGAGCAGGCAACATTCATACTGTGGGTAAACGCTGGCTAAAGGAAGCGTAATGCACGAAAAAATATTTGCCGCCATAAGCAAGCCCTGCTTTATCGCACGCATTGGCACACTACCTTGTGATAAATTTAACTTTACTTATAGACGTTGCAATATTATAGAGCATACGGATTGGTTTAATATTCACCCCGTCACTCGTAGCATACACAAATCAGCCAACCTGGAAGTAGCCATATGGCAGTAAGACAAAGAACATCCACACGCAGCGCCAAACGTGTTGTTCTTTCCCGCACAGGTAGCAACAACGGACAAGAGAATCGTAACACGCGCCGCACGGCAGTGAAAAAACGTGAATATACCCTTCCCTGGGCGGGCATAAATAAGTTTTTTTCAACAATCGCATTTTTTTTGGGGGCCCTTCTAACTTTTGTTACAGTAAGTTTCTTCTTTATTTATGGGTATAGATATGCTACATCCACCCAGTATTTTGCATTAAAAACTATTGAAATTCAGGGCAACTCAAGGTTAAACTCTAAAGAAATTCTAGATATAACCAGCTTAAGTGAAGGGGCAAACACCCTTGCCGTGTCCATTGATGACATGGAAAAATCATTAAAAGCAAGCCCTTGGATACAGGAAGCCTCTGTTAAACGGGTATTACCGGATACGTTTATTATAGGATTACAAGAGCGCGTCCCTGCTTTTTGGGTACACCATGAGGAAGCGCTCTATTACGCTGACGCTAAAGGTTCTCTCATTGCCCCTGTGGTTTCTGGAAAGTTCGCCTCTCTTCCCATTTTGGAAGTAGAACCAGGCGCTGAAGAAGCCACAAAGGCCCTGCCGGATCTGGTACGCAGTTTACGCGAATCTAACCTGCCCCTCAACATGGGTGCCGTTTCATGGGTGCGTCTTTCTCCAGCGCGGGGCGTAGAAGTATATATGGAAAACAGCCAGCTCAAAATTTCCATTGGGCTTGAAGAATGGATGGCAAACCTGCACAGACTGGAACGCACCCTGGTAGATCTTGGTAAACGAGGCGAGCTTCCGGAAATTCGAGAAATTCGCGCTCAAGGTTCCAATGTGTGGGTAGAAAAAGCGACAGCCGTGATAACAAATGGGTAAGACAAATGCACTATACAGGTTACACTCTAACTTATTTTTCTTTACACCGCAGCCAAGTACACATAAAGAACACGCAACTGCCGGAAAATTTTGCTCCTTGCCAGGGAGAATGGCTTTAAAATTCCTCCACCAGAAAAAGATGCACAACGGTTTTATGTGAGGCGCAGCCTCCTTGTAAGGAGTTTCCCATGTCAAAGACAGATTTGGTTATAGGCCTTGATATCGGCACCACAAAAATTTGCGCTGTAGTTGGTGAGCTCACCGACGGCGGCGTTGATATCGTCGGTATCGGCTCAAGCCCCTCTACCGGACTGCGTAAAGGTGTTGTGGTCAATATTGAGGAAACCGTTAAGTCCATCCAAAAAGCCTTGGAAGAAGCCGAGCTTATGGCGGGCTGCGAAATCCGCACCGTCTATGCAGGCATTGCCGGAAGCCATATTAAAGGTTTTAACAGCCATGGCGTCATTGCCGTTAAAGGTGGAGAAGTTTCAAGCAAAGACGTGGAACGCGCACTGGAAGCCGCCAGTGCCATTGCCATTCCTCTTGATAGAGAGGTTATCCACACCCTGCCCCAGGAATTTATTGTAGACGACCAGCGCGGCATTGTGCATCCTCTCGGCATGGCAGGGGTGCGCCTTGAAGTGAAAGTTCACATTGTTACAGGCGCTGTGACCAGTGCGCAAAATATTGTGCGCTCGTGCCATAGAAGCGGCCTTGATGTTTCTGACATTGTACTTGAGGCTCTTGCTTCCGCAAAGGCTGTACTTACAGAAGAAGAACGTGAGCTTGGCGTGGTACTGGTGGATCTTGGCGGCGGAACGACAGATATTGCCGTTTTTGCCAACGATTCCATCAAGCACACAGGGGTTCTTGCTCTTGGCGGGCAAAACCTCACAAACGACATTGCCTTTGGGCTTCGCACCCCCATGGCGAGCGCAGAACGTATAAAAATAAAATATGGCTGCGCCATGGTTGACTTGGTACACCAAGACGAAGTAATTGAAGTGCCGAGCGTTGGCGGCCGGGAGCCACGCCGCCTTTCCCGCAAGCTTTTGGCTGAAATTTGCCAACCTCGTATGGAAGAAGTGTTGGCCCTTGTTGATCAGGAACTGACACGCTCAGGCTGTAAAAGCCTTGTGGGTGCTGGCGTTGTGCTTACTGGCGGCTCGGCACTGCTTGACGGCTGCCAAGAGCTTGGCGAACAAATCTTCAACCTGCCCACACGCATCGGATACCCCCGCAATGTTGGGGGCTTGAAAGATGTAGTAAATAGCCCTAAATACGCAACTGCCGTCGGGCTTCTCTGCTACGGAGCAGAAAAGGAAGGCGGAGATCGCAAATTTCGCATTCGTGACGGAAACAATGCCTTTGACCGGGTACTTTCACGCATGAAAAAATGGTTTTCAGATATTTCGTAGCGTACAAGCCACCCCAGTAAAGACAAAGAGGGTGCGCAAATGGTGCTTTTTACAGAAAGAAAAATTTATTTCGTAGTACAATACACTGGCAACACCGCACAGTACGGGGGAGTGTCCCCCACGGTGGCAAGGAGAGAGGCAGTATGGAATTTTTCGATATAGATACCGACATATCCGCTAGAATTAAAGTTGTGGGCGTTGGCGGAGGCGGCGGAAACGCGGTCAATAACATGATCGCATCCGCACTTAAAGGTGTAACCTTTATTTCGGCTAATACCGATGCGCAGGCTCTTGCCCGTTCGCAAGCAGAGCATAAACTTCAAATAGGAAACAAGCTCACCAAGGGGCTTGGAGCCGGAGCCAATCCTCGCATGGGTTGTGAAGCTGCCCTTGAAAGTATTGACCACATAAAAGAACTACTGCGCGACTCTAACATGGTATTTGTTACAGCAGGTATGGGTGGCGGAACAGGCACAGGGGCTGCCCCCGTTATTGCGCAAACTGCCAAGGAACTGGGTATCCTGACTGTTGGCGTTGTGACCAAGCCTTTTTTCTTTGAAGGCAAGCGGCGCATCGAATCTGCCACAGCAGGCATTGAAGAATTGCGCAAGCATGTGGATAGTTTGATTATTATCCCCAATGACCGCCTTGTACAACTTGCACCGAAAAATGCTACCTTCATTGAAATGCTCAAACGGGCAGACGATGTGCTCTACTATGCCGTTAAAGGCATCTCAGACCTCATCATGATTCCCGGCTATATTAACCTGGACTTTGCCGACATTCGTGCCGTCATGAGCCAATCTGGCATAGCCATGATGGGTACAGGCGTTGCCTCCGGTGAAGCGCGTGCGCGTGAAGCTGCCATGAAGGCTATTACCAGCCCGCTGCTTGAGGGTGTTTCCATTGATGGCGCGCATAGCGTTATCATTAACGTTACCTGTGGGCCAGACCTGACCATTGAAGAAATCAGTGAAGCCGCCGCCACAGTGCAGGAAGCCGCACATACCGACGTTAACGTATTTTTTGGCAGCGTGCTTGATGAAAGCGTTGGCGATGAAGTACGCATTACCGTTATTGCTACAGGCATAGACAATGCTGTTTCGCAAAACATCGCGCCAGCGAAAGCAGCCACTGTCGCCCCCATACGCAAACCAATGGCGCAGCCTCTCGCCCCCGTAGAATCCACCATGCCACAACAGCCCACAGCAGGCAGCAGTACTTACAATATTCCCCCTTACCTGAGAAAACAGCCCACGGCACCAGCACCGGTGACCCCACGGGCCAGCAGTCATAGCCCAGGAGAAGATGATTTCATTTTCAATGAAGATGAGCTTGAAATTCCATCCTTCGTGCGTAAGCAGGCAAATTAAAAGCAGAACGAGAGAGAAACGGAAGATTTATTTATAAGCGGTGAGGGGGAAATATTCTTTGAGAAGGGTATTTCCTCCTCTAGATATTTTTTCCCAGATAGTGTCGTCAAATGCAGATATTTTGTTCTCTGCAAAGGAAAAAACATTTTTTATGAAGGGAGTGTACTCTTTGGTACTCGACCGGAATAAAAAGTTTTTCTGACGCTGGCAGAGGGCAAAAGAACCTATTTGACGACACTATCTAACAGGCTTGATTTATTATAAGCATATTCAAAAGCAAACAGCATTACAGTCTTTCGACGATAACACGGGGGTCAGCATGAACTCTATCCCTTTTTATCTCAAAATCAGCACCCACGCCGCAGCATACGCCACCCCCACGCCGCTTGCCCTAGGGCAATGCACCCGTCATTGGGGGGAAGCTCTTCATGCGAAAGTACTACGAGCCCCCTCTGCGAAAGCCCTTCCTGAAGCGCCACATTCAATGTTAGATTTTGTAAACACCCCCCAGAAAGTCCTACATGAGTGATGGAACAACGCTGCGCAAGCTCCGCAGTTGCCAGCACCAACCCGGCTGCAAGACTCCTGTGAAACCGTTGCGCCACAATGGATTTTTTGCTTCCCCTTTGCCAGTCCCGTACCAAAGCCGCAAAAAGTGCATGCGTATCTATCTCGCCTGTTTTCGCCTTCCACAGCAAGGGGCACGGGTACAAAAGGCCTGCCTCCTCCTCCACTACCCCCTCTCGTGCTTCCTCAAGGCGGATTGCAGCCTGCCCTTCATACGTCGTTACAAGACACAAACCCAACAACGCACTCACCGCATCAAATAGCCGGCCAACGCTTGTTGTATAGGGTGTATTAATGCGCCGCGCTAAAATTGCCGGAAGCAACGCCGCCACCTCCGCGTAGTGCGGCAACCAGGGTAATACCACCGACTCATTCAGCAGCCCCAACTCCAGCAGGAGTGCATGGGCTATACGCCAGGGCTCGCGAATGGCCTCCGCTCCTCCCACCAGCGGCATAGGGGCACAGTGCGCCAGCCTTTGGTGTTCCAGCGTTTGAGTATTCACCCGTAAAATCTCCCCCCCCCACAAGGTGCCATCTTCTCCAAGCCCGGTACCATCAAGCACCACAACCAACGCCTCTCCCTCATAACGGTGCTCGGCAAGAACGGCATGGGCATGGGCATAATGATGCTGCAACCGCAGCACAGAGCAGGTATCACTTTGCATAGCATCCGCAATGGCGCTGGAAAGGTAATTTGGGTGCTGATCCCGCACCACAAGGGCCGGAGAAACCTTCAAGAGTCCAGAGAGGTGCCCAGTCATTTCCTGATGAAAAAAGGCTGTCTCTTCATTACCCATATCTCCAATATGCTGGCTGACAAAGGCATCATTCCCTTTTGTAAAGCAAATCGTATTTTTTAGCTCCGCCCCAACACCCAGCACTGTTGGCATTTCCACCGTTTTTTCCGGTGAAAGAGCAGCATCATCCATGAGCAACATGGGAGTGGGACGCGGTACATACCCTCGCGCACGTCGAAAATACAAAGTTTTTCCCTGTGAAAGCGGACGCACAACAGAGTCATCCACTCGCACAAGGATATCCCGATTATGAAACAAAAAAGCTCCCACCATATGTCCAAGCCGCTGTTGCGCCTCGCGGTTACCAAGGCAAATCGGTTCACCCCCGAGATTACCGGATGTCATCACTAGAACTGGTAAACGCTGCATGGCGCACAATGCCGCATATTCTTGAAAAATGACATGATGTAACGGCGTATACGGCAGCATAATACCCACCGTGGAAGTATCGGGAGAAAGACCTGCCACAGGTAGTAGGGGATTCCCCCGCTCTACCGTAGCAATCTGCTGGCCCTGCCCAGACATCCACGAGAATGATGGTCTCTGTCGCATTGGACAAAGCACAATGGGCCGCTCGGCTGAGGTGAGCAAGCGTTCAGCAGCGTCAGTCACAACAGCAAAGGCACGAGCCGTATCAATGTCCGCAACCATCACCGCAAAGGGTTTGTGCGGCCGTCCCTTACGTTCACGCAACCGCGCCACAGCCTCCGCATTGCAGGCATCACAAACAAGATGAAATCCCCCCAGACCTTTCACCGCCGCAATGCCGCCCTCCAATAAAAAGGTCGCCAGCTCCCGCACTGCTGCCTTTTCTGTCTGTACTCCTTGGGTTTCTCCCCTCTGCGACGTTTCACAGCGTCTTGTCTGGCTCTCTTCTTGTGAGCCTGCTTGCGGCACGGCTTCATTGCGAACAAACCAAACATGCGGGCCACACACCGGACAGGCGTTGGGTTGGGCATGAAAGCGCCTGTCTCGTGGATTTTTATACTCTGCCCGGCATGCAGCGCACAGCGGAAAACAGGCCATACTTGTACAGGCCCGATCATAAGGGATGGAACGGGTAATGGTATACCGGGGGCCGCAATTTGTGCAATTGGTAAAGGGATACCCGGCACGCCTTCCACTGCGCATATCGGTAAGGCAATCAGAACACATAGCTGTATCAGGACTTATAAGTACAGCGTGCGTGCTACCCTGAGTGCTTGTTTTTATCGTAAATTCCAGCTCATCCGCAACCAGCGAAAGCTCCCCCATGCTCAAATGCGTAATGCGCGCAAGGGGTGGCAAAGTGTGCATCAAACGAAAATGAAACTCTCCAATGGCAGCTTCGCTCCCCTGCACTTCAATGACAACACCCTGGGGAGTATTGCATACACTCCCCGTAAGCTGCAACTCTTGCGCTAAAATAAATACAAAGGGGCGAAACCCAACCCCCTGAACCTGCCCCTGCACAATAAAGGAACGACGAACCATAGAAATAGCTGCTTTCATATTATCCTTCCCCTTTGCGCTTGGCAAATACAACTCCAATGCTTACACTGACGACAGAGAAAGACAGTACCTTCATATAAGCCAGTCAACAGGTCCAAGGCGTGTTACCACGCCATGAGGAAGCATTATGAAACTCATCAATACACTCCCCATCCTCGCTCTACTGGCGCTTTTTCCCCTCACTGCATGCGCGGGTAAAGCTCCCGGCCAAGAATCCAGCATGGTGCAATACTCAGGCAATCTGCCCACAAGCGGGCGCGTTACGCTCCGTAGCGGCCTTGCCTGGACGAACGAGGGAAGTCCCTTAGTTATGATCTCCCGCCAAGCCATGCAGCCAATTTTACAAGATCGGGGGCTTATACTTGTTGAAGCTCCTCACTCCTCCCTGGAAGCCATGCCGAACACCTCCTTTTCACCTGGCGCCACCGGTGTTACGGCTAAGAAGGAAGGTACAAGCATCAACGAAAACACCAGTAAAGAAAAAGCCCTTGCCCTTTCCCAAGCCGGTAAACTTCCCAAGGCAGTACTGCAACGATACGACATTCCTGCCCACGATGCAAATTTACCGGCCTCCGTTATGGCCCTGAAACCCCTTGATCCCTATGCTGTTCTTTTTGCCTTCTCCCAACAAGAAGGTACTCCCATCATGTACAGAGGCGGGGCCATTCCCGGCAGACTTCCCCTGGAAATAACCTCCAGCGACCCAACCCGCGCAGATTATGCAATTATTGTCCGCTTTGCTGCGGTACAGCCTATGCCTGCACGCTCCTATTTTGGCGGAGCAACAGGATTAGGTGGAACAACAGGGACGGGAGGATCTGGCGGAGTTCGCGGCATCCCAAGCCTTGGCTATGGCACACCGGCTGCCTCCCTGCCCCCACCTCCCACCTACGGGGGTAGTCCCATTGATTATGCACGCGGATATGTCGGACCAAACAATGATCCCTGGGGCCGCCAGCATGATATGAACGCCCGTGATTACTTTATGCGTATATCCCCCCCACCGCCGGTGGCTTCTATCCCGGAAGGGCACGGGCCCCTCGACAAAAAGAATACTCCCATGGTGGCCCCCTCCTACCTCCCCGGCGGTATGGGCATGGCACCTGCGGAAGCCAATGCTACCACCCCCAATACAGAAAGCAGCACCAATATTATGGGTGCTGCCAGTGGAGTTATGATACAGGCTTCGGGCTTTGCACTAGAACTGGAATGCTACTCGCTGATCCCTGTCCGTGAAGGACAACCGCCACTGAGAATATGGAGCGCCACAGTTCACCAGCGCGCGGACGGCAATGACCTTGCTCAGGCTCTGCCGGGAATGATTCAACAAGCATTTAAGAACTTATCCATAAATAAGGATGTTCGCGGTCAATAGCTGCGTCAAATGCCTTTTTTGCTCTGGGTCGAGGACATAAGAGTCCACTCCCTCCGCAAAAAAGTCATTTTCCTTGCTCTTGCCACACGCTCTCCTTATTT
>JAVBJS010000143.1:0-6936 GCA_031546885.1 Desulfovibrio sp. | reverse complement strand
CTCTGCGGATGCGCCAGCAGACGCCCGCAAGCGAGCAGCGCGGCGTGCCTTTATTTCAAAGCAGCTTCTGCTTTGAAATCATTCGATAAAAATTATGTCTTCACTTGGCATTTAGCTCTTAAGAGCCTTCGAAAGACTTTTTAAGGGAAGATTAAACTGAATTTGCTGTATTGTGCAACGAACTCAAAGTGGGGTTTCCAAAGGGATTCAATCCCTTTGGCGAGGAGGTTTGGAGGAGCAGGGCTCCTCCAAAAATTATACTCCCACTTCCACCCACACCCACGCTTATACTTATTTATTTACATTCCCACTTCAGCGCGAGAGCGAAGCTGGCCGCAGGCGGCATCTATATCACGCCCTTTGCTTTTGCGGATAATGGCGGTTATGCCTTTACTCCAGAGGTATTTTTCAAAAGTGAGAACGGCGTCGTCTGTGGGGGCTTTGTAGGGAGCGCCTTCCGCCGGGTTGTAGATAATGAGGTTAAGCTTGCCCTTGACATGTGACATGAGGCGAGTGAGTTCTTTGGCGTGTTCCAGCCCGTCGTTGACTCCTCCAAGCATGAGATATTCAAAGGTGAGGCGTTCTCTTGTTTTTAGGGGATAGGTGCGCAGTTTTTCCATAAGATCCGGCAGGGAAAGGTGCGAGGCCTTCGGCATGAGTTTGGCCCGGAGTTCCTGATTGGATGCATGGAGAGAGACAGCCAGATAGGCCAATCCGCTTTCGCCAAGCTCCAGCAATCCTTTTTCGATACCACAGGTAGAAACGGTGATACGGCGGGGGGAGAAGCAGAGGCCGAGCTCGCTATTAAGGGTATACAGCGAGCGCGTTACTTCCTTGAGGTTAAGCAGGGGCTCGCCCATGCCCATGAAGACAAGATTGCGCAGCTTGGGATTGTCTGGCGTTTCGCTGAGGTATTCACGCGCTACCAGCACCTGCCCAAGTATTTCCCCCATGCTCATGTTGCGAACAAAACCCATACTTCCCGTACTGCAAAAGGTACAGCCCATAACGCAGCCTACCTGACAGGAAAGGCATTGCGTTATACGCCCCTTGTTGTTGCGTGATTCAGAAGGAATGAGGACGGTTTCAATGCATTCGCCATCGGCAAGTCGCAGCAGAAACTTGGTTGTACCATCCGCGCTTTCCTGCTTTTGCACTATTTCCGGCCAGAGGATAACGGCTGTTTCCTCAAGCTTGGTACGGGTTAGCCGTGAAAGATCCGTCATGTCGGCAAAGGAGCGTGCCCCTTTGCGCCAAAGCCACGACCAGAGTTGCCGAGCCCGAAAGGGCGGCTCTTGCAGTTCATCTGCTACAAAGCGGGCAAGTTCTTCAAAGGTGAGATCAAGCAGGGATATCATGCGGGGGTTTGCCTTGTGTCGTTTACGCGCACGGCTTTTCCTTCTGTGCGGGGCAGGGAGTTGGCTTGTACCAGATCTATTTTGGGAGTGACAAGGATTTCGTCGCGCAAGCTGTGGGCAATCTTTTTCTGCAACCCTGTAAGCTTACGCATATCTTCAATAAAATACTCACTGCGAATTTCAACTTGAATACGGACTTGATCCATATTCTCAACATGCTCAAGGATAATGATGTAGTTTTCTCCCACTTCAGGAAAACTCATCAGAATCTGTTCTATCTGCATGGGATAGATGTTGCAGCCCTTGATAATGAACATGTCGTCCGCACGGCCGAGAATACGATCAATTCTGCGATGCGCTCTGCCGCAGGGGCATTCGCCGGGCAAAAAGCGGGTGAGGTCTCGCGTTCTATAGCGTAAAACAGGCATGCCCCTACGGGTGAGAGTGGTCATGACCAGCTCGCCAATCTGCCCGTCAGGCACGGCAAGGCCCGTTACAGGATCAATAATTTCCGCCAGAAAAGCGTCTTCCCAAACGTGCATTCCATTTTGCGCAAGGCACTCAAAAGCAACGCCTGGCCCGTTCATTTCTGAAAGACCGTAGGAATTATAGGCTTTTAAGCCAAGGAGATATTCTATGCGCTGGCGCACTTCTTCTGTGTGCGGTTCGGCGCCAATGAGTGCGATACGGGGCGGAAGAGCGCGAGGGTCTGCGCCTTCTTCTGCCAAAGCACTGCCAAGATAGAGGGCGTATGAGGGAATAATGTGAATGGCGGTTACCTGCATATCACGAATGAGCTTGAGCTGCCGCCGGGTGTTGCCTGTTCCGGCAGGAATGGTCAGGCAGCCAAGGCGCTCAGAGCCATAGTGAATGCCGAGGCCACCCGTGAAAAGGCCATATCCGGCAATATTTTGAAATACATCCGTTTTTCGCATACCCACCATGTGCATACAGCGCGCCATGAGGTCTGCCCAGGTGTCAATATCATCTTGCGTGTGGCAGACAACAACGGGGCTTCCGGTGGTTCCGCTGGAAGCATGCAGGCGGATTAATTCCTCATGAGGAACACTGATCAGGCCATGCGGATAGGCACTGCGCAGATCATCCTTGGTGGTGAAGGGCAGGCGGGTGATGTCGCCAGCATTGCGAATGCTTGAAGCGGTGATACCCGCTTTGGCGAGCGTAGCCTTATAAAAAGGAGAACGCAGAGCTTGTTCCACAGTATTTTGCAGGCGTACTCCCTGAGCTCGTGTCAGGGTTTCTCTGCTCCAGGTTTCCTCAATATGGTAGTATTCCATGAGATGCTCCTTGTTTATTTGAGAACGTGAGACCCGCGAGTGGAATGCTCCAGCTCCAGAGCGTGAATAAGCCCCCAGCAACCTGTCATGGCGGGGTCGTCATCTATGCTTGATATTTGTCCGTAGCCCTGCAAGGCAGGGGCGTGGGAGCCCGTTATATACATGGGTTTGAACCCTTCAGCCTCGGCGGGTAGCTGTGGACAGACGGCAACCCGCGCATTTTCCTGCTCTGCTACTTCTGGCGGTAACCACCCCAGCCGGAATGATTCCAGATGCTGGAGTAGGCGTGCGAGTTGAGTGGCTGGTATTGTGGTGGTCGCCAAGGCAGGCGTAAAGGGGTGCTCAAAAAAACCAAGCATACGTCCCTGAAAAACAAGGGCAGCCTGAAGCCTGTGTTGCGTTAGCTTAACCGCAAGAATCCCTTGACGAAACATTCGCGAAGCTACTGCCGGCGCACTGATGATACCAAGCAGGGCCGCATGAAAGCTGTCAAGAACAGGGTAGGAGAGTGTATGCTGAATTGGCGAAAGCTGCAAGCTGCTCTGCTTGGAAAAGGTTGCTGCAAGGGAGGATGCGGTAAGCTCAATACCATTGGCTGTTGCGAAATGCGAAGCAAAAATACTATGCCGCAGAGCGCAAAGAGCTGCACTGGAACCACCTTGCAAGGAATCCTTCATGTGCGTGAGCTTATTGGTAACTGCTGTATTTTCCGGCCCTGTAAGGGCATACTCCCTGCAAAGGGCCAAAGAAGGAGTGTGTGGTATACTCAACTGTGCCAGCAGGGGGTGCGCCAAGGTGGCAAGGGCGATTTCAGAAAAATTCCCTTGCGCAGCCGCTGCTGGCAGGCGAAAGCGTGGACACTGCGCTGGTTCGAGGCCAGGGATGTACAAAAGGGCGCGTAAAAAATCCACATCTATGTCCAGCACCCAGCAAGGCGCTGTGTCAGAATGATTACGCAAGGTCTGAACTGAATTTGAATGGGCAGGGTTGCTCATGATGAACCTTTTGTCTTGGTACAATGGAAAGTTATCGGCATGCGTTGCACAATGCAACGAACTTCGGCGATTGCGCTGCTCACTTGCGGGCAACTGCTGCATAATAGCCTCGGTATGCGTTGCTGATTGTAAAGAGTACAGAAAAAACGGCAGTTGCACAATCTCTGTAAAAGGTATACTTTTTTGAAAGTAATACCCATTCTACATTGAAAATGTAATAATTCAGTGCATTGTACTTGGGCACCGCGTTCAAGGGGCTTGAGTAGGCACGATTTTGCCGGGTTCGTCTTTGGCGAACCACCCCAATTCGCCATTCCATTTCAAAGTAAATTTGATTGCGAATGGGAATAACTAGTTGCTAAGTGTAGCATATGACGCTATGAGGATTTGGATACATCGTATCTTTAAGATGGATTTTTATTTTTAGGAAGGAGCCTTCCATGACTGTAGTGAGAAAATTAGGCCTTTGTTGTGTTTTTTTGATACTTTTTTCAGCTCAGGCATTTGCGGCTGCTCCCCCGGGCCAGATGGATGAAGCAACCTATACTGCGATGCAGCAAGCCGCAGATGCTTTTAAAGCCAAGGATTTTGCCAAGGCAAAGCAGCTTGCTCAGCCTTACGCGGATAAAAATAATGCTGTGGCTCAGTTCTTACTTGGGCTTATGGCGGCGCGTGGCGATGGTGAAACGGCTGATATGAAAAAAGCGGAAGCGTATTGGAGAAAATCTGCTGATCAGGGTTTTCCTGATGCGCTCTTTAACCTTGGCTACCTGTATTTTTCCGGCAGCCTTGGCTCGCGGGATTTTGTCAAGGCTCGCTCACTTTGGACAAAAGGCGCAGCAGCCAAGCAGCCTGATGCCATGTTTGGGCTTGGGCTTTTGATGATGCAGGGTGAGGGCGGCCCCAAGGATGAGAAAGGGGCTGTAAAGAATTTTCGCGGAGCTGCGGAGCAAGGGCGTCCTCGTGCGCAATTTGCCATGGGGCAGGCTTACCTTACTGGAAAAGGGATAGGGCAGGACCCCAAGGCTGCTCGCGTCTGGTTTAAAAAGGCACTGGCAAACGGTATTCCAGAAGCGCAGCAGGCCATCAATTTTATTGACGGTAAAGGTGGCGCACCCGGTGGAGCTCCTGCCAGTGGTGGCAAGTCTGCCGGTAAGCCCCCAGCCGGTAAGCCTTCTTCTCCTGCCGCAGGCGCGCCTCTTATGCCGCCTTCCAGTGGAGCAGAAGCCTTTGATATGAATAATCCCAAGCGGCAGCAATAATTTTTTGTATAGCCAAAACAGCCTGAAGCGCACAGTTTTTGTGCGCTTCAGGCTGTTTTATATGAACTATTTTACAGAATCAGTGCCTTTTGGCTCAGGTCACTTGCTTGAGCCATTACGCAGTTGCCAGAGGCCATTGTGCAATGGCCTCAATTTCTAGTACGGAAATCATTGTGGCCACACAATTAGTTCGGTACACAAAGCAATGCATTCAAGTAATAGAAGATATGTCCTTTTAACATGCTTTTAAAGCCAAAGGGGCTTTAAAAGAAAGGCACGCTGCGCTGCTCGCTTGCGGGCACCTGCTGCGCAGTTGCCAGAGGCCATTGTGCAATGGCCTCTAAAAATCATTACGTGGTCAAATCAAAAAATAGTAAAATTATGCCATCACCGTTTCCTGAACTTCTTGCGCCGGCGGGCAATCTTGAAAAACTACGGACAGCTCTTTTATATGGGGCCAATGCGGCCTATCTGGGTGGGCAGGCCTTTAATCTGCGAGCGGGATGCGATGGCTTCACCCCGAAAGACCTTGTTACGGCCGTGCGCGAGGCAGAGCTTGCCAAAGCACGTATCTACTATTGCCTGAACAGTTTGCCTCAGGAACGCCATTTGGCAGATATTCCGGGGGATATTGAAGCGGCTGCCGCAGCGGGTGTGCATGCCTTTATTGTTGCAGACCCAGGGGTGTTGCGTCTGGTGCGCCGGCATGCGCCCGGTTTTGAAATACACCTGTCAACGCAGGCCAACACCGCCAATAGTGAAGCTGTGGCTTTTTGGGCGGATTATGGTGTAACACGCATAAATGCAGCGCGTGAACTTTCCTGCCGGGATTTATATGCTCTGCGTAAGAACTGCCCACAAATGGAACTGGAAGTATTTGTTCATGGCGCAATGTGCCTTGCAATTTCTGGACAGTGCTTACTTTCAGCATGGCTTAACGAGCGCCCTGCCAATATGGGCCGTTGCACGCAGCCATGTCGTTTTGCTTACAGAACACTGGATACGCACAAGGAAAACACCACTGAGTCCTGTTGTGCCACGCATGGGGGGGAGCGGGTAGTGGAAGAGCTGACCCGCCAGGGACAGCCCGTTTGGCGCGTGCGGACAGACGAGGATTATTCCAGTTTTTGGGCCCCTGATGATCTTTGCCTGTTGCCCTATCTGGGGTGGTTTGTAACAACAGGCATTCACGCCCTCAAGATTGAAGGGCGCATGCGCAGTGCTGCGTATGTAGCCCATGTGGTGGATGTTTATGCAACTGCCTTGCAATCCTTCACCCGCCAGCGGTTTTTGCCGAAGCAGCACGAAACGGAACTGATGGCAGAGCTGTTTCAAACTGCCGTGCGCCCCATGTGCTCAGGTTTCTTTCTGCCAAAACGGCGGCACTGTTTCAGCCCGCCCGAGGGCTCGACAGAATCGCATAAGGTTGCGGCCCTTGCAACGGCCAAGCCCGTGCTGGCCCGGGTTGTGGAGCCTGCCGCCGAAGGCACCTGGGTTATTGATGTTCGTGCCAATTGGAAGCAGGAATGGCAGGTTGAGCTGATGCTCCCCGGTCTGCGGCGGCCTACACTTTCCACGGGCTCGTACTGCTTCGAAAACCATAGGGGAGAGAAGGCAGAGCAGGTGAATTGCGGTACCCGCGCCCTGCTGCGCACCGATAACCCCGCCGTCATACCTGGCATATTTATTCGGAAGGCAGGGGAGTGAAGATGTTGGGGAAGGCAGGGGAGTGAAGATGTTGGGGGAAGGAACCCCAAGGGCTTGAAGCCCTTGAGTTTCCTTCCCCCAAACCCCCATCCTCCTGATCCCCAATGAGAAAGGGTGCATCTTGTAGTATTAACAGGCCTCTGGAGCAGTTTGATTATGAACTTATCCATAAATAGAGGCTATTGCACAATGGCCTCTGGCAACTGCGCAGCAGGTGCTCGCAAGCGGACAGCGTAGCGTGCCTTTATTTCAAAGCAGCTTCTGCTTTGAAATCATTCGATAAAAATTATGCCTTCTCTTGCTATTTTGTTTTTAA
>JAVBJS010000113.1:0-5719 GCA_031546885.1 Desulfovibrio sp. | reverse complement strand
TGCGGAGGGAGTGGACTCTTATGTCCTCGACCCAGAGCAAAAAAGGCATTTGACGCAGCTATTGACCGCGAACATCCTTATTTATGGATAAGTTCTTAGCGTTCTCATTCTAAGATAAAGCTTTGCATGATTGTTAAGGTTCAAAGGCTCCAGCCCTTCTTGCCTTGGGCGTAAACCTTTCCCCTTGCCAAACAGGCGACCTCTGTTTAGTCTAGCCTGGCAATAGAAATTTATTACAGTCGGGACAGCATTGCTTTACCGGGGCAAGTTGCCTTGCGCCAAAGAGCATTTTTATGAATCACGATATCACTACGACGCTTCAGCCATACGTTGATGACATTCTTGATCTCATGCAAGACGGAATTTTTGTTTCAGACCATACCGGGCTTACCCTGCGCGTGAACAAGGCCTACGAGCACCTCACCGGCATCAAGCGCGAACATCTTGAAGGCAAAACCGTATACCAATTACAGCAGCAAGGCACCTTCAACCTTATCTTAAACCCCCAAATTGTTAAAACAAAAAGTCCCGCAAGCCTTGTGCAAGAGCTTGGCGATGACAAAAAAACCGTACATCTGCACGGCTTTCCCGTGCTGGACGCCAAAAACGAGGTGCGCCTCGTGGTTACCTTTGTCCGCGATGTCACCACCATTACCCAGTTACGCGAGCAGATAGCCAACCAACGTCACATTATAGAGCAGTACCATGGGCGCATAGCTCACATTCTGGGTAACCAGCACACGCCGGAAGGCATTTTCGTCAGCCCATCCATGCAAAAACTACTGCAAATGCTTACCCGCGTTGCGCAAACAGATGCCACCGTGCTTCTGCTCGGCGAAACAGGCGTGGGCAAAGACGTGCTCGCACGTATGGTTCACTCCCGCAGCCCGCGCAAAGACAAGATGTTTATGAAAGTAGACTGCGGCAGCATAGCCGAAAATCTTATTGAGTCTGAGCTGTTCGGCTATGTACGCGGTGCATTTTCTGGTGCCAATGCCCAAGGTAAAGCCGGATATTTTGAAATAGCGGACGGCGGCACCGTATTTTTGGACGAAATAGGTGAGCTGCCCCTGAGTATGCAATCAAAATTATTGCGTATTTTGCAGGACAATGAATTTATGCGGGTAGGCTCATCCCGTACCCAGCGGGTGGACGTACGCATTATCGCCGCTACCAATCGGGATTTGACGGCGGACATTGAAGAAGGCAAATTTAGGCAGGATTTATACTACCGCCTTAACGTAGCCAAGCTGGCGGTTCCGCCACTTCGGGAGCGGCTCGAAGACATCCCTCTGCTGGCCCAGCACTTTTTGGATCAATACAACAGCAAATATAAAAAACACATGCACCTTTCCCCAAAAGCGCTACAGCTTCTTGGCAGCTATGCATGGCCTGGCAACGTGCGTGAATTACAAAATATGATGCTGCGCTTGGTTATCACCGTAGACCACGAATTTCTTGATGCGGTAGACATGCCGGAACGCTTGCGTGAGCTCGCGACGACTATGGTGCATGTTCCTGCAAAACCGCACCGTTGCCTGCCTATACCCGAATCCCCCAAGTCCCTCAAAGAAACTATGGCGGAAATCGAGTACTCCCTCCTGACAGAAGCCCTCGAAAAATACGGATCTGTCAATAAGGTCGCGGCGCTTTTCCAAATCAACCGCTCTACCCTTTTCCGAAAGCTTCACCGCTCCGAGGGTGCAAATACTTAACCGCCAGCAAAACCTGAACGTACTATGCTGGAAAGAAACATCAAGAAGGGTTCGTTGCACAATACACCGGAGGAAGGAATCTCAAGAGTTTGAAACCATTGAATTTCCCTCCTCCCTCAAGCGCTCCGACAACTGCCCTTCAGCAAACTTGCCTATGGCTCAACTATGTTGAACCACATATCAAAATCGTCTGTCAGAGACAAAAGTTCCGCCACAGCCTTCTCATTTCCCTCAATTGTTATTTCTCCAGCTTTTTTAGCCTCTTCCAGGGTTTTACGACCAAAAGCCAAGAGACCGAAGTTATATCGAGTCACACTGACAGTAGCATCGGCTCCTTTGTCGTGTGCGCCCTCTGTCTGGTTGAGCACACCATTATTCAGGTAAAGAGCCAACTTTTCTTCGGTATCCTTAATATTCACATTAAGCACAATAGTTTTACCATCGGCTTTTGGGGCATTGATACGAATGGCAAGATAATCTGCCATAAGCGATGCGGTGGTATTTGCAAGCACATTGGAGATACCACCCATCAGGGTGATAGACTGCACACCTTCTCTCAGTTCCTTTGCTCCGGTGAGGTAAAAGTTACGAAACGGCCCCGAAGATGCCTGGTAACCCATTTGCTCCAGAGAATCGGCTTGCAGTTCACGCGCCTCCTTGTTCGCTGGGTCAGCAAATACAAGATGGTTTAAGACTTCGGAAACAAAACGGTAATCACCTTCGTTGAAAAGCTTACGTGCTTTCTTCAGCACCTCATCCGCTCCTCCCATAAATTCCACATAGCGGCGTCCTGCTTCCGAAGGAGCCATGGGCTGCGCATTGGACGGATTACCATCGAACCAACCAAGATAAAAAGTGTATGTTCCTTTTATGTTATTGAAGAGCGTGCCGTAGTGCTGCAGCATACCCCAGTGTTTTTTGATCGCTTCGGGGAATTCTACCATGTTGGCAATTTCATTGGGAGTATAGCCATGAGCAGCCAAACGCAGTGTTTCATCATTAATGAAGCGGTAAGCGTCACGGGCAAGTGCCAAATGCTCTTTAATCCGTGAGGTTCCCCATACCGGCCAGTGATGCGTGCCGTAAAGTACTTCAGTTTTATCTCCCCAACGCACTATGGTGTCGTGCAGGTACTTTGACCACATGAGAGAGTTTCTGGTTTTGGCCCCGCGTGGAGTGTAGATGTTATGCAAGCAAGACATATGGTTGTCCCCACAAGTAAGTGCCTTTAGCTGGGGAATATACCATTGCATGTGAACAGGAGCTTCAGCCGCTGGCGTCAGCATAAATTCAAAGTCCAAACCATCAATATGGATCACCTGCCCGGTATGCGTGATATAGTCGGTAGGCATTATAAAGGTCACGGTTCCCGCTGCCGGAATACCGGGAGCAATACCGATGCTCACATGCCCCTGCTCACTTCTGGGCAAAAGTGCTCCATACATGTATTTTGCCCTGCGGGTCATGGGCACGCCCGCAAAAAGATTTTCACTAGTAAATTCTTCCACGAAATGTTCAGGAACAATAATTTTCACTTTTCCCAATTTTACGTCTTCTTCCTTAAGAAGATAAGCCAGTCCGGCATAGTGATCGAAGTGGGAGTGGGAGATAACCACAGCCTTGATTGGCTTGCGCGGACGATGCTTGAAGTACAGCTCAAGACAAGCCACGGCAGACTCGGCAGCCGCAAGCGGATCAATAACAATGATGCCGGTTTCGCCCTCGATGATGGCAAGGTTGGAGATGTCACTGCTACGTACCTGGTAAATGCGGTCAGCCACTTTGTACAGGCCGCTATGTAAATGAAGTTGGCTTTGCTTCCATAGGGTGGGATTCACAGTATCCGGCGCATCGTCACGACCTTTCAAGAAATTATATTCGCGGTTATCCCATACGGTTTGCCCACGATCATTCAGTATCAGCCCCTCATTATCCAACGGAGCAATATACCCGCGTAAGGCATCTTCAAATATTTGTTTATCAAACTGTCCCAGACTTTCTTTCACCTTGGCATTGGCTGCGCGAGTAGCGGCGCTGGCAGGTTTTGGCTGTGTAAATTTTGTTTGATCTGTAGATTTCATGTCAATCTCCTTTAGTAGTGTTTTTAACAAAATTGGACTGTTATGATTGAATCCTTAAAAAAAATCACAGCAATTTGTTCTTACAGAGCAGTTGCCAAAGAACGCTTGTTTTATAACTACACCTTCAACTAATATCCTCAAGAGGCCGCTGGCTGGTTCTATCACCCCAGATAAGGATGAAGGGAACAGGCAAAGCCATAAGAACGCACACGGCGATAAATGCTCCGCCAGGGCCGGAGTGATTCAAAATTAGAGGAATAAGAGGCTGAAACCCTGCCACTGCCAGACGCGCTATACCGTTGTGAAAGCCAGTGGCGGTATTACGCATGTGAGTGGGGTATGATTCCGCCGTATAGCTGAATAAGATAAAAAAACAAGCCATAACGAACACGTTCAACAAAATGCCGCATATAATTAATCCCACATAGCTTTCAAGTTGCGCGAAAATATACGCCATCACAGCCGCACCAACGCAAACCACAGCCAGGGGAATTTTGCGCCCGCCCATATCGGCGATACGCGAGGCGAGAAAACAACCAAGGGGCACACCGCAGCTAATGAGAATCATCGCTGTAAGCGTCTCATTCATGGCAAATCCCTTCAAATTGAGCAAATTGGTCGTCCATACCACCACAGTAAATGAGGCTGGCGTGGTGCAAACGAAAACAGCAAGCAGGATTAATGTGCGCTTGATATACTTTTTAGTGAACATACCAAGCAAAATTTCTTTTATGCTGGGCTGTTGCGAAATGTTTTTCACTGCATCGGAAAGGTCGATGTCACGCCCGGTCATTTCCTTCACAATCTCTTCAGCTTCTGCAATACGATTTTGGCTTACCAGCCAACGTGGAGATTCCTTGGCGTACCAAATGGCGAGGATCGCCCCCAAAACACCCGCCCCACCAAAATAAAGAACGTAGCGCCATGCTTCGCTTGAAAGTGGAATCACCATACGGCAGAGAAGGGCGGTTACAGGCACAGCAATAAAGCCAATAGCCGCGATAAGTCCTTGCCATTTACCACGTGATTCTGCCGGAGCCATCTCGGCAATATAGGTCTGCGAACACACCATGAGGCAAAAGACCCCAAAACCAGTAAGCGCACGAGCAATAATGAATATGGTGAGACTATCTGTAAAACCGGTAACAATTGAGGCTACGGAAAAAGTGAGCATAGCAAAGATAAAAGTTTTGCGCCGGCCGATAATATCAGAAATAACACCCCCCATAAACCCACCGGCAGTCATGGCAATAAAATACCAAAAAGTAATAGTGGCTATGTCCCCTTGATTCAGGGTGGCAAGGCTACCCAAGCCGCTTTTCATCATAGCAGGGGCAATAAAACCAAAATTCCAGTTATCCACCTGCTCAAAAAAGTACGCCAGCATAATGATGAAAAAAATGGCTATGTGCAGTTTTGAAACTGGAAGACCATCAAAGTAATTATTTTTTACTTTCCCCCCCGTGAAAGGCTTTGTCCTTGCATGTCCGGCGCTGTCGATAATTGTTTGAAGTTCATCAAAATCCTCCGCAACACCCACATTGGAGCTACTTGTCGTTCTTTGCATAGATTCCTCCACGGAACACAAAGGGTGATTTCGTTTCTGCTGCCCTTACCACGCTACCGATCACCAGAAAGGAAGGAATTTTTTCAACGGAGGCTTTTCCCCCTCCTCAGCTTCCCTTCCCGTTTCTCTCATACCAAGTTGCAATCAAAAAGGATTTAATGTATAACAAGCCCCAGCCAAGGAGCTTATTATGCGCCCATCAACTCCGATTCCTGAGCACCGTAAAGCGGAGCTGGCAGATTTCAGAAAAAAGAAATGGCCAGGCTTTGAGTTTAGCCGATTTTTGTGTGTATGGTTACGAGTAGAACAGGGGTTGTCTACGAAAGATATTGCAAAAATATTGGGGTGGCACGTTA
>JAVBJS010000154.1:0-12471 GCA_031546885.1 Desulfovibrio sp. | reverse complement strand
CCCCCCCCCCCCCCCCCCCCCCCCCCCCCCCCCCCCCCCCCCCCCCCCCCCCCCCCCCCCCCCCCCCCCCCCCCCCCCCCCCCCCCCCCCCCCTCTTCATAACATACTCAGCCTAACTATTTGCTTTTTTTAACCCTTCAGCCGCCCGGTGAATGACAGCTTCATCAGCGCAGAATGCGAGGCGGAAGTGCCCAGGGCCGCCGAAGCCGGAGCCGGGAACAGCCAGAATCAGAAAGCGCATGAGAGCATTGACAAAGGCAACGTCATCCCCGCCCGGCGCTTTGGGAAAGAAGTAAAAGGCTCCTTTGGGCAAAAGAAATTCATATCCGGCTGCGGTGAGTACCGAGGCCATTGCATCGCGGCGCTTGCGATAGATGGAGGCATCCACTTCCGAGCCAAGGGCGGCTCGCATGAGGTGCTGCCCCACCACCGGAGGATTGACAAAGCCAAGAATTCTGTTGGCTAGCATGAGACCTGCCATAAGTTGAGGCCGATTGTCCATGAGTGGGGAAAGGGCTATATAGCCCACGCGCTCGCCGGGCATGGATAGATTTTTGGAAAAGGAACTGACAAGAACCGCCCAAGGGTAAAGAGGAAGCAGGGAGGGGACTTCCACGTTGTCATAAGCGAGGAAGCGGTATGGTTCGTCAGCTATGAGAAAGACCGGGCGGCTGTGTTTGCGGGAGTGTGTCTCCAGAATGCCTGCCAAGGCGGTGAGCTCAGCACGGGTATAGACTTGCCCGGTGGGATTGTTGGGGGAGTTGATAATGATTGCACGGGTTGCAGGGGTGAGGGCGGCTGCAATGGCGTCGAGGTTGGGTGAAAAGGTGTCGGGGTGTGTAGGCACAACGCGGATTACCCCGTTATGATTGCTGATGTAGGCTCCGTATTCCACAAAGTAGGGAGCGAGAACCAGCACTTCGTCGCCAGGGTTGAGCACTGCTTTGAAGAAGGCATTTAAGGCCCCGGCAGCGCCGCAGGAAAGCATAACGTCGTCATTGGCAAGAGGAACGCCTTGCTCTCGCGTGAGGTGCGCTGCAAGGGCTTCGCGTGCCCAGAGGTAGCCGCCGTTTGGCATATAGCCAAGGGAAAAGGGCTGGTGCAAGGATTCCGCCAGAGTTCGCATGCCAGCAGCAACACTGGCGGGCGGGGGCAAATCAGGATTGCCAAGGCTGAAATCGCAAACGGCGTTTTCCCCATGTTCTTTTTTCAGCGTTATCCCTGCCTCGAACATACGGCGAATCCAGGAGCCTTTTTCAATGTTTTCAGTAATGGAAGTCGAGAGAAGCTGCATAATGTTTTCCTTATATATCTGTCTGCTCAATCTCCAGACGGCGTAATTTGGCTGTGCGGAGATCTTTTTGGTATTGCAACATCATTTTGCGTTGCTTTGCCCCATGTATTTCTTTTGCCAGTGCCTGGCCGCTGTTTTCTTTGAGCATGCAGTGTTGAATGTAGTGCTGACAAAACATGAGGTGCGATTCTACTGTTTCTATTTGCAATAGCAGCTCCGTCCGAGTTTCGGGCAGAGCTGCGTCATCAAGAAGCTCAGGGAGCTCTGGAAGTTCTGGGGAAGTATGAGGGGTATCTTTTTTCATAAAGTTTTTATTCCTGTAATGGGGAGGTTTGGAGGGGATAAAACCCCTCCAAAAATCGTTACACGAGTGAAGCAGTGCTTCCCTTATTCTGTCATGATACGCCTTCGGGCAGGCTTGGCCTGAGCGGTTTCTTTGAGCTGCTCTCTTGGGGGGGCAGGGTTTGCCAGAGTTGGCAGAGCGTTGTACATGGCCCAGAAGGGCGGGAAAATGGTGGTTACGGTTTTTGGGTTCACCAGATTCAGGCCGGGAGCTGTGTAGGAAGAGAGGGCAAGGGCCATGCTCCAGAAGGCATCAGGGCTAACCCAGGCCTCTTTTTTCTCTGCCAAGATAATCTCGAAGGTGTCGAGATTAAGCTGTAACCCCAGGCGTGGCAAGAAATCTTGCGCAAGGGCAATGTCAGATTCCCGCTCAAAGGAAATAAGCTCAGGGAACGTAAAAGAGCCTTGAAATTTCTTGTGGGCGGCTATGGCAAAGAACAGTGGAGCCAGGGCAGGGCTTATCTCCAGCGCCGGCAGAGGCGCGGGGGAGGGCTCTGCATGCGAGGCGGTGATGCTTTCAGCCGTAATATCCAGAGTAAGTCCGGCCCATTCCAGCAAAATGGCGGCCTGGATGGCTTGTGGTGAGTGCTCGGGCCATTGGCCTGTCAGGGTTGCTTTTCCTTTGGCAAACGCGGGTATGGCAAGGAGATAGGCGGCAAGGGTTGGTTCAAGGGGCAGGCACGGGGTTGCGGGCAAGGCGAGGGGGCCGGGTGTAAAACGCACGGTTGGGCCGTAGGCTGTTACCTGCGCCCCAGATTCCCGGTGGAGTGGGCTGACTTTCGCAAGGGCGGCTGTGGCAACGCTTGCGGGCAGATGGGCCAGGTTGAGCGTTACCGGAGTATTCCAGACCAGAGGAGCAAGCAGGAGCGCGCATACTCCTTCAAGGGGAAGATCACCGGGAATTTCCACTTCCTCCGGGATAATGCCCGAACATTCCATCATGGCGGGGAGCCCTTGTGAGTGGGGTATGACGTGGGCAAGGCGCGCACCCAGCAGAGGCAGGGTGTGGCGTAATCCTGCCAGGTCAGTGTTTTTCATGGCAGGCCCGCCGGTGAAGCGGCAGGTTCCTGTAGCCCCAGCGCTGAAAAAAGCCATGAGATAAAGGAGTAGGGGGGAATCGCCTGTGTGAATACCGGTATCTTTGAGAGCAAAACCTGTGCCGGGGCTGACGGTGATGGAGCCGATACCATTGCCGGTGGGGGCGTGCTCTATATTGATTCCCATATGTTTCAGTGTGTTACAAGCGCCCAGGATAACATCGGTAAAAAGCACCGATGACAGGGTCAGCCGCGTATCGGCAAACATGGAAGCAGGGGAGGCGGCCGCCAGAGTCATCCACATGAGGGCTGCATTGGAGGAAGCAGGGCCAGTCGCCGTGCCTTCAATGGCCTGACGGGCAGGGGCAAGGTGGAAGCTTCCGCGTCCGTCCAGATCATCTTTCGCCAGAACCTTGATTTCCTGCAAAAGCGCAAAGAGATCACGAGTAAAACGAGGATCTTTACTAAAGGCGAGGGAGCCTTCCTCCCATGCTGTGCGTATGCTTTTTTCTGCTTGTGCAGCCGCAGGCGTTCCCGCGTGGTCTTTGCCTCCCCGAATGCGGGAAAGCAGCGTGGCGCGCCGCACCAAAAGCTTCATGATGTCTCTGTCAAGTTCAATAAGTGCGCCTTCAGCGCCGCGTGGTCTGTCGTTATCCCTCGGCCGATCGTCACGTTGGGGCCTGTCAAAATCGCGGGGCTTGTCGTTATCCCGTGGGCGATCATCGCGGCGCGGCCTGTCAAAATCGCGGGGTCTGTCGTTATCCCGTGGGCGATCGTCGCGGCGTGGCCTGTCGTCGTAAGATTTTGAGGATGAACTGTCCGGCGAGGCTGTATATGGGGAATTTTCTACGGCAGCGCTTGTTGCGACAGGCGCGGGCTGAGTCTTGTCATTCATGCGGGGATGCTCCGAAATGGCATTGAGTTACAGTAGGGATACCTGTCAAATGAGATCGTTATATAATCGCGGGAGTTCGTTCTGCTACGGGCTCCCGGTGGTTAAAACACGTCCCACTGTAGAGTCTGATAGTCCTAGCGCGAAACGGAATTTGCCGCAAGGAAATAAACCGGCAATAGAGCTTGTTGTATTGTGTAACGAACTCTATTTGTGTGCTGTTTTGGAAATAAATTAAATATACATTAAAATCAAATTGTTATATTTATTATAAGGAGAAGAAGGCATAATAGAAGGATATTTCTTGACAGAGGAGCCCTCAGCTTGTTAATTTCCGCACAAGCGTTTCGGACAGGTTGCTATTTATGGATCAATATTCCACCTGTTTTTTTAAGCAACCTGGATGTCTCTGTTATTATTTGCAGAGATCACCTATAAAACCAGTTGGAGGAAAGGTATGCCGACTTATGTCGATCCGTCCAAATGTGATGGCTGCAAGGGTGGCGAAAAGACCGCCTGCATGTACATCTGCCCCAACGACCTTATGATCCTCGATGCAGAGGAAATGAAGGCGTACAACCAAGAACCTGATGCATGTTGGGAATGTTATTCCTGCGTCAAAATCTGCCCACAGGGCGCCATTACGGCTCGTCCTTACGCAGACTTTGCACCCATGGGTGGCACCTGTATCCCCATGCGTTCTGCTGATTCTGTTATGTGGACAGTCAAATTTCGTAATGGCGAAATGAAGCGTTTCAAATTCCCTATCCGCACAACTCCCGAGGGTTCCATTAAGCCTTTTGACGGCAAGCCCGAACCTAGCGATTTGAACAACGAACTGCTCTTCACAGAAGCTGCTCTTTCAAAGCCTGAAGGCGCTATTTCGAAGAAGTTTGACATGGCAGAAGCCGACATGTCCCAGAGCTTGCTCGATTGCTCTTGCTAGGGCAACTAACCACTTTGCCGATAAGGAGAAACTTATATGCCGATGATTCCTGTGAAGGAAAGTCCTAGAGGCGTAGCTATCGCTGAGCCTGTCGTAAAAGAGCATACCGTTGACATTCTGATGGTTGGCGGCGGTATGGGTAACTGTGGCGCAGCTTTTGAGGCAGTGCGCTGGGCTGACAAATTTGCCCCTGATTTAAAGATTATGATGCTGGACAAAGCTGCCCTTGAGCGTTCCGGCGCTGTTGCGCAGGGTCTTTCCGCCATTAATACCTATATTGGTGAAAACAAGCCTGAAGACTATGTGCGCATGGTGCGTACCGACCTGATGGGCCTTGTTCGCGAAGATCTCATTTTTGACCTTGGGCGTCACGTTGATGATTCCGTACACCTTTTTGAAGAGTGGGGTCTTCCCTGCTGGATTAAAGGCGCAGACGGGCACAACCTTGATGGAGCCCAGGCTAAAGAAGCTGGAAAATCTCTGCGTAAGGGCGACAAGCCTGTTCGTTCCGGCCGCTGGCAGATTATGATCAACGGTGAATCCTACAAGTGCATCGTGGCTGAAGCTGCGAAAAATGCTCTTGGCGAGTCCCGCATTATGGAGCGTATTTTCATCGTGAAATTGCTTCTTGATGCCAACCAGGACAACCGTATTGCTGGTGCTGTGGGCTTTAACCTGCGCGCCAATGAAGTACACATTTTCAAAACCAATGCTATGCTTGTTGCTTGCGGTGGTGCTGTGAACGTGTACAAGCCCCGCTCCACAGGGGAAGGCATGGGTCGTGCATGGTACCCGGTATGGAACGCAGGTTCCACCTACACCATGTGTGCTCAGGTTGGTGCTGAAATGACCATGATGGAAAACCGCTTCGTCCCTGCCCGTTTCAAAGACGGTTACGGGCCGGTTGGTGCATGGTTCCTGCTGTTCAAGGCAAAAGCCACGAACTTCAAGGGTGAAGATTATTGCGAAACCAACCGCGCCATGCTGAAGCCATATGAAGATCGCGGTTATGCGAAAGGCCATGTTATTCCAACATGTCTGCGTAACCACATGATGTTGCGTGAAATGCGTGAAGGCCGTGGTCCCATTTACATGGATACCAAAACAGCCCTGCAAACAACCTTTGCTACCCTCAATGCTGCTCAGCAAAAGCACCTTGAGTCCGAAGCATGGGAAGACTTCCTTGACATGTGCGTGGGTCAGGCCAACCTGTGGGCTTCCATGAACATCAAGCCAGAAGAAACAGGTTCAGAAATTATGCCCACAGAGCCATACCTTCTTGGCTCGCACTCCGGCTGCTGCGGTATTTGGGTTTCCGGCCCGGACGAAGACTGGGTGCCTGCTGACTACAAAGTAAAAGCAGACAACGGCAAAGTTTATAACCGCATGACCACTGTGAACGGTCTTTGGACCTGTGCAGATGGTGTTGGTGCTTCCGGCCACAAGTTCTCTTCCGGTTCCCACGCTGAAGGACGTATTTGCGGTAAGCAGATGGTTCGTTGGTGCATCGACCACAAAGATTACAAGCCTGCCGTTAAAGAAAGCGGAGATGAACTGAAAAAGCTTATCTACCGTCCTTACTACAACTACCTGGAAGGCAAAGGCGCTTCCACTGATCCAGTAGTGAACCCGAACTACATTTCACCGAAAAACTTCATGATGCGCCTTATTAAGGCCACTGACGAATACGGTGGGGGGATCAGCACCTACTATACCACCTCTGACGCCGCATTGAAGACAGGTTTCCACCTGTTGAAAATGCTGGAAGAAGACTCCCTCAAGCTGGCTGCTCGTGACCTGCACGAACTGCTGCGCTGCTGGGAAAACTATCACCGCTTGTGGACAGTGCGTCTGCACATGCAGCACATTCACTTCCGTCAAGAATCCCGTTACCCTGGCTTCTACTACAGAGCCGACTTTATGGGTCTCGACGACACCAAGTGGAAGTGCTTTGTAAACTCACGGTATGACGCGAAGAAGGGCGAAACGAAAATATTCAAAAAGCCCTACTATCAGATCATTCCTGACGCTTAAGAGTATTGTGATGGGCGGGGGGCACGTCCCCCCGCTATCTTTTCGACATTCTTTTGACATGTCGATGCGTATTCGTTACGCTCTCATTTTGTGTGTCATCAGACGTTATAAATCGTTATAGCAATGAAGACAGGTAGGGTTTTTCCGTAAGTAAGTGAAGTGCGTAAGCGTTTTGGCCTGTGCAAAACGCTTGTTTACGGATAATCCCTCAATGTCCATGCCCAATAACCGCAGGGAGGATACCCGTGATGTCCAACGCCATACTCGTCGTCGGAGGCGGATTCAGCGGTCTTACCGCCGCGCTGGAAGCTGCTGAAGTCGGCTATGATGTGTTCATCGTCGAAAAAAGCCCCTTTCTGGGCGGGCGGGTAGCACAGCTTAATAAATATTTTCCAAAGCTTTGCCCCCCCTCTTGTGGGCTGGAAATTCAATTCCAGCGCATCAAGAAAAATCCCCATATTAAATTTTTCACGCAAGCTTCTGTGAAAGCTGTACAGGGCAGCGCCGGTAATTACACTGTTTCCATACATGTAGAACCGCGTGGTACTGCTCCTCACAGTGCGGATCTTTCACTTCTTGCTTCGGGCTTGCAAGGTGAATCTGTCAACGAGTTTGAGTTTGGCCTTGCCTCACGAAAATCTTTATACCTGTCTGCTCCCTTTGCTTTTCCCTCTCGGTATGTGCTGGATACGGATGCCCTTTCGCCGGAAGATCGCATTAACCTTGCGGCAAGCCCCTTTGTGGACATGAATGAAGAGCCTCGCGATTTTGATCTTACGGTGGGCAGTATTGTTCTTGCCACAGGCTGGAAGCCGTATGACGCCACTCGCCTGACCAACCTTGGTGCAGGCAGTGTGCCCAACTGTCTTTCCAATATGCAGCTTGAGAGGCTTGCTTCCCCGCACGGCCCCACCGGGGGCGTCATCAAGCGTCCTTCTGATGGAAAAACTCCAAAAAATATAGCCTTTGTGCAATGTGCCGGCTCGCGTGACCAAAATCATCTAAATTACTGTTCGTATATTTGCTGTATGGCCTCCCTGAAGCAGGCGGCTTACGTGCGTGAGCAGTATCCCAACGCAACCGTTACCATCTACTACATAGATTTGCGCACGCCTGGCCGGTATGAGAATTTTCGTACCACCATTACCAAGGATGAAAAAATTCACCTGGTAAAGGGAAAGGTTGCGGGCCTTGCGGCGGATGCTGCCACGGGGAATGTTATTCTGGAAGTTGAGGATGCGGTTCGAGGCGACAAGCGTAAAGTATCTCATGATCTTGTGGTGCTTGCCACGGGTATGCAGCCCAGTCTTGCTGATGACGCCAATCCCTTTGGCGTGGCTCTTGATGAGGATGGTTTTATTGTGGATGGCGAGGCCAAAGGCATTTTTGCCGCTGGCTGCGCAAAGCAGCCCCTTGATGTCACGCGCTCTGCCCAATCCGGCACCAGTGCTGCCTTAAAAGCTATTCAAACGGTGAGAGGGAGGTAGCAGAGAATGGCCACAAAAATCGGCGTATATTTTGATCAGTCCGCCATTGGCGGGGGGCTTGACGTGGAAGCCCTTATGGAAGGCGTGGAGAATCGCTGGGGAGACCTTGCCCTTGTGGTGAAGATGTTCCCCGTGCTGGCAGATGCAGCCCCTCTTAAGGAAATTGCTACGGATATTGAAGAGAACGAGCTAGATGGTGTGCTCATCTGTGGCAGCTCCCCCCGGGTTGACTGGGATGTTTACCGCTTTGACGGAGTGCAGGTTGAGCGCGTTTCTTTGCGCGAGGGTGGTGTGTGGGCATATAGAAATCCCGATGGCACTCCCCTTTCCGGCAATGCGGATGATGAAGCCCCGGAACTGCTCAGGTTAATGGTGACTGACTACATTAACATGGGCATTATCAAACTGCAAAAGAGCAACGTACCAGCGCCGGAAGTCGAGGAAAGCGTACGGCGTATTCTTGTTCTTGGTGGCGGCTGGACAGGCCTCACTGCTGCAAAGGCTGCCAGTGCTGCCGGGCACGATGTTGACTTGGTTGAGCAAGGTGCTGTTCTTGGTGGGCGCGCGCGTAATTTTTTCAAGACCATTCCCTTGCGTCCTCCGCACACAGAAGCTCATGCCACAGGAATTGAGCAAAAAATTGCCGCAGTGGAGGGTGACAGCAAAATTACAGTTCACCTTGAGACAACTCTGACACGCCTTGCCGGAGCTCCTGGTTGTTATACAGCCGTGCTTGCTACGGCAGCGGGCGAAAAAGAGATAGCTGTCGGTGCGGTTGTGCTTGCCACAGGCTGGCAGCCACAAGAGCCGGGGGTGCTTGCTCCCCTTGGGTATGGAGTAAGTCCGCGTGTTGTCACCGCAGCGGAATTTGAAACAATGGCAAAAACGGGGAGTATTACTGCTCGCCGCGTGGCCTTCATTCTCAATACTGATCTTTGTACTCCTATGGCGGGCTGTACCTTGCCCGGCCCGGCTCCGCAGCAGACAGATGTTGCCGCCGCGGCCCCTGGGGGGGATGAAGAGGCGAAGAGTACCTTTGTGGACATGGAGAACAGCCGGCACTTGGCGTATAGCAATGCTGTTGCAAGTGTTGTGGCCCTCAAGCAGGCTGGCTATGTCGCTGAAAAAGCTGATGGCATCGCCTACATTATTTATGACAGCATGGTTGTGCAAGGTGTGCATGAGCGCTTTTATAAAGCTGCCCAGAACACCCCGGGCATTATGCTGACCAAGGCGGATGTGCGCGAGGTTTTGGAAGAGAAGGGCGAGCTCTTGGTGCGCCTTGACAATACGCTTATCGGTGGTTCCATAGAACTGGCGGTGGATCTTGTTGTACTTCCCACGGGTATGGTGCCGACAACGGCAAAGGCACCCATCATGGAATTTGCCTATCGGCAAGGGCCTGCCTTCCCGGATTTATCACTTTTTGACGGCTTTGCGGATTCCAATTACATCTGCTTTCCCTATGAAACACGTCGTACCGGCGTGTATGCGGCAGGGTGCGTGCGCCAGCCCATGACCCTTGATGCAGCGGAAGAAGATGCCTACGGGGCAGCCTTAAAGGCTGTTCAGTGCATTGAATCGTCTAACCGTGGCGTGGCTGTGCACCCTCGCTCTGGCGACTTGTCCTACCCTGTCTTTAATTTTGTGCGCTGCACACAGTGTAAGCGTTGCACGGAAGAGTGTCCCTTTGGTGCCCTTGATGATGATGAAAAAGGTACGCCAAAGCCTAATCCTACGCGGTGTCGGCGTTGCGGCACCTGTATGGGGGCTTGTCCTGAGCGGGTTATATCCTTTGACAACTACAGCGTTGACCAAATCGGTTCCATGATTCGTGATATCAAGGTGCCGGATAATATGGAGAAAGACGGCCCACGGGTTGTCATTCTTGCGTGTGAGAACGATGCGTATCCTGCTTTTGATATGGCGGCGATGCGCGGTAAGTCGTGGAGTCCGTACGTGCGGGTTATCCCTGTACGTTGCCTTGGTTCCGTGAATGCCATTTGGGTGGCGGATGCCATGAGCAAGGGAATTGACGGCGTTATGCTCATGGGCTGTAAATATGGGGACGATTATCAGTGCCACTTTGTGAAGGGGTCTGAAATATGTAATCGCCGCAAGGAAAACATTGCCGAAACCCTGAATCGTCTTGGCGTTGAGCCTGATCGTGTGGCTCAATATCAGGTAGCCATCGATGAATATGACAAGGTGCCCCAGATGGTGGATGAGTTTATGGCAATGATCTTTGAAAAGGGCCCCAACCCATTTAAGGGCTATTAAAAGGAGAGGGACATGGCACAAACCGTTAGAATTGAACCAGATGTTCAGTTCATTAAAGAGCTGCAAGCATCAGGTGGGGAATCACTTAAAAAATGTTATCAGTGCGCCACCTGTAGCGTGGCCTGCCCTATTTCTCCTGCAAGTAACCCCTACCCGCGTAAGGAAATGATTTGGGCGCAGTGGGGCCTTAAAGATAAACTGCTTTCTGATCCTGACATCTGGCTTTGTCACAACTGTGGCGGCTGTTCCGACCTTTGCCCGCGTGGCGCAAAACCGGCAGATCTTATGTCTGCCATGCGGAATATGGCTTATCAGAAGCTGGTGCCGGCTCCCCTGCCCATCGGGCTGTGGATGTCATCCGCAAAGTATTTGCCGATGCTGATAGGTATTCCAGCAGTTCTGTTTGGTTTTATCTGGCTGATGGTGGCAAAGTTGAACTTGTGGAAAAACATGGCTGCTTTTTATCCACCACTCAACGGGCATGGCCTTCCGGGCGATTTCCCTTCGGGTTCATGGATTCCAAAAGGCGATATAATTTACGGCAAGCTCTTTTTTGGCGACTTTACTATCGACTTGCTCTTTGGGCTCGTGTTCCTCTTTGTTGTCTTTACCTTTTATAAGGGTGTTAAGAATCTCATAGCCGCTCTTGCCCCGCAGGGGACAACGCTGGTACTTGGCAAGCAGAAACCGTGGTGGTGCTGCCTTGTGGAAGTTGTTCTTATGGAAATACTGCCCCATACCAAGTTCATCCAGTGCGGCGCAGAGCCTGAGAAGGCTTCCCGCAAGTTTGGGCACATGGCATTGTTCTTTGGTTTCATCTGTCTTGCCATTGTTACGGCCATTGTGGCTATCGGGCATTGGGGCGGGCTTGTCTTTCCGGCCATTGCCATTCATACGCCCATGCCGCTATATCATCCCGTAAAGTTGCTTGCTATCATTGGGACGCTGCTTTTGCTGGTGGGCCTTACCTCGCTTACAGCGCGGCGGGCTTCCCTTGACCCCACAAAGCAGACCTCCAGTTTTTATGACTGGTATTTGCTGGGAGTTATCTGGGTGGTAGGGCTGACAGGTCTTGGCAGTATGCTTTTACGCCTCGCCAATGTGGCGTCGCTGGCCTATTTTGTCTACTATCTGCACCTTATCAGCGTATTTATGCTCTTTGCGTATCTGCCATGGTCAAAGCTTGGACACCTGGTATACCGCACAGCCGCACTTACCTACGTACGCTATATGGGACGCCGGTAAGGGATATGAATACCGCGGCCACACCTGTGGTTGCCACATTACAAACAATGTTCTTGCGATAGGAGGCTCCCATGTCAGATAACGGACGCAGAATATTTCCCATGGAAACAGTAATGGATGTGCTTTTAGGTAATGATACTTCGGAAGGTCTTGACTTTCTTGGGTATGTCATAGATCGCCCCTTGTGTGACTGTGCTCGTGGAGTGGTTACTCCCATGGTCAAGGGGTGGTTGTGCAGTTTGAATCCAGCTTTTGTTAATATTGCCTATGATGAAAGTCTTGGGTACCCCATGTGGCTTCAGAATCAGAAAAAAGTTTTGGGTGACAATGTATCTGTTTCCCCTCTGCCTGAAAAAGAGCGCATGAGCATTCATACTATTCTGGATAACTTGAAGGCAGCCCACGACACCGCTGAAGAAAAAACGGCTGAAGCGGAAGCTGCCCAGGCAGAACTAAAAGCTCTGTCACCCTTCAAGAAAAAGGCTGAAGACGCCGAGAAAAAGATAGCTCAGCTTGATGAAAAAAATAAAGCGCTTACCGAGCAGGTGGCGAGTTTGAAAAAAGAAGTAGCCGCCTTTACAGGAAAGGTAGCTATTAACACCAGTGACATTGAGCAGACCATTAAAGATATGGTGGCCAAGTCGGTTAAAGATGCGCTGGCAACGTTACCGATAGCTGCTGCTGGAGTAGCCGTTGCCGTAGCTGCCACGGATGCAGCCCCTGAAGCCACTGCGACAGACTCAGCAGGTGATGTGCCTGATACCTTTGGGTTCGGTGCCTCTGCTCCAAGCTCAGATGGATTTGGTTTCTAGGGAATAGGAAATGGGATGTAATCGGAAATGATTTTTTGGGGAAGCCCTGCTTCCCCAAACCCCATCGGCAAAGGGGGTGACCCCCTTTGCAAACCCCATATA
>JAVBJS010000037.1:0-5813 GCA_031546885.1 Desulfovibrio sp. | reverse complement strand
CTTGGCTGCGGCTGTGCGTGGAACAGCGAGTGAGTATGACAAGGAAGATTTTTATACAGAGATGTCGCGCACTATTCAGGATAAAATGCAGGTGACCATGATGCAGGCCCTTGGCAGGAATCCTGTGATAGTGGACAACCTGTTTATTCGGGGTGTCCGGCTACCGGAAAGCTTGAATCTCGCTGTGAATGAAAAATTCGTGGCTGAGCAGCAGGTGCAGCGGCAGGCCTATAAGGTGCAGGAAGCGACAGAGCGCTATAAGGCTACCTATGTGGATGCTCAGGCTGTGAAAATGATGCAGGAGCTTGTTAATCCTGGCATGAACGATAATTTTCTGCGCTGGCAAGGGATAGAGGCCACGCGGGATCTCGCTCAATCCGCCAACAGTAAAATAGTTGTGGTGGGTGGAAAAGATGGATTACCACTTATTTTGAATACCGAAGCCCGATCTGAAGACAGCTCAGCTCCTGCTGGTGTAGCGGGGAAAAATATCCCAAGTGCCTCTGCAAGCGCAGGCAATGCCGGGAAAATACCCTCACCTTCCGCTCTCCCAGCTCCTCCTTTGGAGTCGGCGGAGCTTCCTTTTATGGAGCGCATTGGCCTTGAGTCATTGCATCAGGAACTATTAAAGCTGGAACGGCAGTTTGGCGGTGGCTTACTACAGCCGCAGCCGGATGCTCCGGCTGCATATAATCCGAAAAGTGAGAGCCCGGGAGCGGCTCTGAAGCTTTCCCGTCCAGGGGTGATGCCACCGGGAAAATAGACTGCCCCGGCAGTATTAGGGCATGGTGACGCTAAGAGGATTTTTTCTCTGCCAAGGGATAGCAAGTATTTCTGACGCAGGCAAAGAATAAAGAGACAGTGGTGTTAACAGGCCTGGAGGGAAAAATTCTATCTACAGCGAGGGAGACAAATGAACCCGTTACTTTTTCTTGCTTATTTGCTCGCCAGTTTCATCATTGCCTTTTGGGGGCGTTACTATCGTTTTGGGTTTTGGGGATATTTCTTTGCCTGCCTGCTCTTTTCGCCTGTTTTTGGAGCGCTTTTGGTGATTGCGTCACAACCGGTTTCTCCAGCGCATACCCAGGGGGAGCGGTAATTTCAGCAAAACGATTGTGCAACAGTTTTTATTAAGGAATAATGTAATGAGCTGTCTTGGAATATCTACTGCTGCGGCTGTGCGTATGGTGCCAAGAGCACTGTCGCGTATATTTTTTGGGCAGTGCCTTTTCGGGATGCTTTTTTTCATACTGCTTTTGGGTTCTGTGCTCTGCACCGGGCAGGGGCAGGCCGCGCAGCGTTCTGCGGAGGTGAGCAAGCAGACGGAGCAACGGGTTTTTACCATTGCTTATATTGAAACCGGCCATTACTGGAGCTATGACAATTTGCTTGCGGGGATTAAAGAAGGCCTCAAAAAGCAAGGGTGGGGCGCAAGGGTGGTTTTTCCTGATGAACTGCGCGTCAGCCTTGGTTGGGGCGATGAAAACAGGGCTCATTACCGGGAAAAGGCGCGTGAGCTGTTGCAGCGCAAAGATTATGACTTGCTGCTTTCCTTTGGTACAGAAGCTACCCAGGCAGTGCTTGCGGAAAATAACGGCAGGGTGCCCATTGTCGCCGGTTCTATCTCTAATCCTTTGGTGGCGGGCATTGTCAAAAGTTCCACCGATTCCGGCGCGTCCAATTTCACTACGGCGTTTAATACCATGGCTGGGCAGAATATGTTTCTGATCTTCCATCAAATTGTGGGCTTTACTAAGCTGGGTATACTTTATAACAATACCGAGGCGGGGAAAAGCTACTCCTTTGTGAATGATGCGCGGGAAGTGGGCCGGGACGTGGGATTTTCTGTTTTGGAGTATGATAAGCTGAGCGCTTCTGAAACAGTGGATGAATGCCTCACGGGAATCAAGGAACTGCATAAGCTTGGAGCGGACGCTGTTTTTCTTTCGGATTTAAACTGCGTTGACCTGGAGGCAGTTGATCCTTCGCCTATTTATGCCTACCTGGATGCCAACAAAATCGCAAATTTTTCTTCTACCAATAGAGAATTGGTGCGCAACTTTGCCATGATGGGCTTGCTGTTGTTTGATGACAGGGCTGTGGGGAACTTTCAGGCGCGGCAGATTATAGATATTTTATCGGGAGCGATTCCAGGCTCCCTCTCCATGCTTGTTCCTTACAATTATCGCCTGCTTATTAATCTTGAGGTAATAGCCAATAATGGGATTCCTATGTTGCCGGCAACGCTCATTGAAGCAGATGAAATTTTTTTGAAGCAACTGCGCATGAGCAAAAAGGTTAGCCCGTGAGCTGTGAGCCTTCCGAAAAAAAATTGTCCACCAGGGTCCTTTGGGGGGGATGCTGCATCTGCATTCTGGCGAGTCAGCTTTTTTTCGGGATTTTACAGTGGTTTGCCTTTGAAAAAAGCTATCTTTCCACATACTTTTCACCCTATGGCTTTGCCTGTGAATCTTTGGTCAGGGAGATAGAAAATAACTTTGTTATGGGAAAAACCCTTGAGCGATTTCAGGGTTTTTCAGATATGGCTGAGGAGACACTGCCGGAAGACGACCTGCTTAAGGCCACCATGCTTTTGCGCCCGGACGGTACGGTTGTGCAGTGGAAGGGAGAGGCCGCCCAGGAGAGTTTGACTCTGCCGCAAGGCGCTTCAGGCAGTTCCTCCGATTTGCTGCAATTGAATCTTGGCCGATATCGGGTTTTGATAAAACCCTTGATGGGAGTGCCCCTGTACGGAAGCCTTGAGCCGGTGGAGCAAGAGCGGCAACCCTCAGGCACGCAGGATGTTGTGGGATATCTTGGTGTTATGCTGGATGCTTCTGAGTATCAGGCTACCCTGTCCCGCCTTTTGTTTCAGTCAGCTCTTATCATGTCTCTTGCTACCCTAGGCCTGCTTTTGCTCTGTGGCGGTATTTTGGGCTTCGTCCGCTATCGGAGTGCCGCCGGAGGAGGGTTATCCCGCTGGTTACTCGCTGCCATAGCGCTTCCCTTGCTGCTGGTGCAGTGTGTATGCGCGTATTTATTTTTTGAGTCCTCGCAGGCTATTTCGCAAGAAGCGGTCAAGCGCACCACCCAAAAAAACACCGAGATCCTAGCAGAAAAAATTCAGCGCGTCCTGAATATGGGGCTGCGCTTGGATGAATTGAGAGATCTGAATACTGTTTTGGCAGATATGCGGGCCCTTAGCCCTGCTCTGCAAACGGTGACCGTTGGTGCCGGAGATGGTACTGTGCTGTATAGTTCGAATTTTTCGGAAACTCCCGCGCTGAAGGACACTTCTGAGGAGACAATTGTCAGCCTGGCTCCTGACGGTAATTCCTTTGTTGTGGCCGCTCATATCGATTGGGAGTATCTTTCTCGCCAGATTGGGGCCAATGCGATGGATGCGGCAACCACGTTCATTGTTTCTCTTTTGTTTATGGCCGAGATGTTTTTGCTGGCAGCGGCATTTTTGAGAAAGCCGGGGCCGGCGCAGTATTCCATTCATCAGAAAGGGGCTATGCGTGGCATGGCCTTTTGGCTTTTAGTGGCGCTGGATATGAGTATATCGTTTATTCCCCTGCGAATGGGAGAGCTTGCGCGGGCAGGTGGGGACACACTCCCAGAGATGCTCTTGGGGCTGCCTGTTTCTGCGGAAATGGGAGCTGCGAGCCTGTCAATTTTACTGGTCGGGATATGGATTGCTCGTAGCTCTGCCGTTCCTCCCCTTTACGCGGGTATTCTTTTGCTGACCCTTGGGTATCTTGGCTCCGCCTTCAGTGCTGGGCCGATGGCCTTTATTGTGGCCCGTGGGGTGTGTGGTCTGGGTTATGGATTTGGGATTTTGGCCTTGCAAAATGTGGTTGTGGCCTGTTCTGCGAGTGCGGATAAGGGCAAGAATATTACAGCGCTTTTTGCGGGTGTGTATTCAGGAAGCCTGTGTGGCAGTGTTATGGGCGCGATGCTGGCGGACAGGTTTGGCTATTCTTTGGTTTTTGCTTTATCGGCCATTATGCTGGCTGTGTTGTTTATTCCGGCTTTTTTTTGGGCGCGGCAGTGGAATATTTCACACTACGAAGACGATGTGGTGAAGGTGCAAAAAGTGCCTCTGTCGATGCGAGGGGCGTTGAAATTCTGCACAGACAGAAACGTATTGAGCATGATGCTGCTCAATCTTTTTCCAGGGGCGCTCGTTACAGTGGGGCTTGTCAATTTTTTCCTGCCTGTGTTTTTGAACAGAAGCGGGGTTAGCCAGTCGGATATTGGGCGTGTGTTCATGGTCTACTGTCTGGTATTTATTTGTTGCGGCCCTGTTATTGGAAAGTGGATTGAGCGGTTGCCCGGCAAGATACTGGCGGTATCTCTCAGCGGTATTGTTGGGAGCATTTGCTTGCTTATTTTTACTATTCCCACAGAGATTCTGTCTCCCTTCTGGCTTTCTTTATGTTCGGCTATTTTCCTTGGGTTTTTTATTTCAGTATGTCTTACCGCTCAAAATTCCTTTCTTCTTAATTGTAACATTTCCCATGTTGTGGGGCATGAGCAGGCCATGAGCCTGTACAACACAGTGGAACGCCTGGGGCAGGTGGTTGGCCCGCTGGTTTTTGGCGCAGCTCTGGCTTTTTTCTCTCCTGCGCGCTTTGCGCTTGTTGGGGGAGGGGTTTTTATTTTTTTTTCTGTTCTTTTCCTGGTTATGGCTAAAAAGGAAGTGAATGATGCCTACGGTACTTCTGAACCTTGATGCCCTCTCGCACAATACTGATATTGCTGTTGCCTTTGCGAAGCGCTGGGGAGTAACTGTTTTGCCGGTACTAAAGGCAGTGGCATCGCACCCCATTGTGGCAAAAACGCTTATGGAGCAGGGAATTACACGTTTTGGTTTTGCAGAGTGCGACGAACCGTATTTTTTTACCAACAATTTTCAGGCAGAAAAGCATTTGCTTTGCCTTACTCCTCCTCGACAAGCAGATGCGGTGGTCGCCAACTTCAGCCGTAATACCGTTACGACAATTGAGATGCTTCAGGCCTTGCAGCAGGCGGCTCATGCGCGTGGAAAGCGCCATGAAGTTCTGGTTATGATCGACTTTGGCGATTCTCGCGAGGGAATACATCCACACGAGGCAGCCGCTTTTATTGAGTGCGCGTCAGCCTTTCCTAATCTGTCTCTTTGCGGGTTTGGCTCCATGTTTGCCTGCTTTGGCGCGGAGACTCCCACTCAGTCGGCCATGGAGCGCATGACAGCATTACGGGATCTGTTCAAAGAAAAGGGGATTGCTAATCCTGTAGTAAGTGCTGGCGGTTCTGTCTTTTGCGCCTGGGTTGAGAGTAATGGGCCAGGCCCCATCACGGAATTACGATTTGGTGATCCCTTTTTGCTGGGGGTGGATCTTTACAGGCAAGCGGAGTTGCCGGGGGGAAGCTATCGGCAGGATGTTTGCCGGTTTTGCGCTGAGGTGCTGGAGGTGCGGGAAAAGAAGATTGCTGAGGAATGCACCTCGGCGGAATACCAATTTGTAGGTCAGGACTCGTCGTTTTTAATCCGCAAGGAAGGGCTACGTCGTCGGGCGTTGTTGGATATAGGGTTCTTTCATATTGAAGGGAAAGAGCTGCAATGCGAACTGCCGGGCACCTTCATTGCCGGGTGCAGCTCAGGGTATCTGGCACTTGACGTAACAGACTGCCCGGAGCCTGTGGCAGTGGGGCAGCAAGTCTTTTTTTCAGGCGGATACTGGAGCATGTCCAAATTTTTTCGCTCTACTTCAGCCGTTATCCACCTTGCCCGGGATTGAGAGGAGAAAGCATCGGGAGAGGGAGTT
>JAVBJS010000150.1:0-22132 GCA_031546885.1 Desulfovibrio sp. | reverse complement strand
TAGTGTCGTCAAATAGGTTCTTTTGCCCTCTGCCAGCGTCAGAAAAACTTTTTATTCCGGTCGAGTACCAAAGAGTACACTCCCTTCATAAAAAATGTTTCTTCCTTGGCAGAGAACAAAATATCTGCATTTGACGACACTACCTACGAGGAGTACTTACCATCGGCCACCAAAGGAATTCCGTCTCTTTGGTGGCTGGCGGTATTGGAGGGTTTCCCCCCCAATACCTGTTAGAATTCCCTCTATCAATTTATTTATCTCACTCTTGCCTTATACCCAGTCATCATCGGATGCAATGGGAGTAAAACCGCGCCGAATAGTATTTTCCGTGATGACCCGTGGGTCAAGGAATTGCAGGAGGTAGTCCGGCCCGCCTGTTTTGGAGCCCACCCCGGACATATTGAATCCGCCGAAGGGTTGACGCTCAACCATAGCGCCGGTGGAGCCTTTATTGAGATACAGGTTGCCAACGCGGAAGTGCTGGCGAGCTTTGGCGAGGTTTTCCGGGCTGCGTGAGAACACGCCGCCGGTGAGGGCAAAGCGGGTGCTGTTTGCTATCTCGATGGCCTCATCAAAGTTGCTGGCCCGCATGATCGCAAGAACAGGGCCAAAGATTTCTTCCTGCGCTATGCGATGCTCTTTGGTTATGCCTTCAACGATGAGCAAAGGAACATAGCAACCATTAGTTTCTGTAGCTTCACGCTTAACAAGTACGCGGCCTTCTGATTCGGCAATGCGCACATATTCCATGATGTTCTTTTGCAGGGAGGCGTCTGCCACCGGGCCCATGAAGTTACGCGGATCTTCCGCGCAACCAAGCTGTACGGACTTTGCGGCTTCCGCAAGGCGCCGCGTGAAGGTGGTGTAGATAGCGTCAAGCACAATGACCCGCGAGCAGGCAGAGCACTTTTGCCCTTGGAAGCCAAAGGCGGACTGAAGCACTTGCAGCACGGCTTCATCAAGGTCAGCATCATCGTCAATGATAATGGCGTTCTTGCCACCCATTTCCGCGATGACCCGCTTGACCTGTTTTTGTCCGGGCTGAACCTTGGCGGCCTTTTCTATGATGTGCAAACCAACATCCATGGAACCCGTAAAGCCAATGAGACTGACATCGGGATGCTCCACAAGATAATCACCCATGACGCTGCTCTTGCCGGGGCAGTAGTTGAAAACACCCGCTGGCAAGCCCGCTTCCTTGAATATTTCCACCAGATTATAACCAATGGCGGAAGCGATGGAAGACGGCTTAAAGATAACCGGATTACCTGCCACAATGGCAGCACTCACCATGCCAATGGCAATGGCGAAGGGAAAGTTCCAGGGCGAAATGATGGCGGCGATTCCCTTGGGCTGATACATCAAGTGATTCAGCTCTCCCGGGGCGCGTCCCATACGGCGCGGTACGGAAAGGCGAAGTATATCACGAGCATAATATTCAAGAAAGTCAATGCCTTCCCCAACATCATGAAAGGCTTGATCCCACTGCTTACCCACTTCAAGAATTTGCACTGCGGAAAACTCGAACATGCGCCGGCGAGCAATATTTGCCGCACGGTGCAGATACATGGCTCTGTCGGCAACAGGGGTATCGCGCCATGTTGGGAAGACAGCGCGCGCGGCGGCAAGGGCGGAATCAATTTCCGTAATGCCTGCCTGACAGACAACAGCAACAACTTCAGCGGGATTCGCAGGATTAGTTGTTGACAGCGTCTGTGCTGTAACAACATCCGCACCGTTAATGTAGAGAGGCAGAGTGCGATTGTATGTTTTTTTCACTGTAGCAATAGCATCAACAAAGGCTTGCCGGTTTTGCGGCAGGGTAAAGTCGATCATGGCCTCATTGACAAAGGGAGGCAAAATACCACTCGGTGTCGGTTCCGCACGGTGGGCAGTTTTTGCGGCGGCTTTTTTGGCAAGTTCGCGCTCAAGGGTTATGCGAGGGTCTTCAAGAAGACGTTCCAGCTCCGTACCGTCCGCAAAACTTTGCTTTAAAAATGATTCGTTAGCGGTGTTTTCAAGCAACCGGCGTACAAGGTAGGCCATACCTGGAATAAGTTCGCCATAGGGGCAGTAAAGACGCACCTTGCCAGCCACATTCAGAAGCCCCTTACGCACGGGCTCTGCCATGCCATAAAGCACCTGAAATTCATAACGGTTGTCAGGAACGGCAAGAGCCTTTGCCGTTTCCATAACCGCAGCAATGGTACGCACGTTGTGGGAAGCGCAGGCAAAATAAACCCAATCGCTGTTTTCCAGTATGTACCGGGCGATTTTTTCGTAGGCTATGTCCGATTCCGGCTTGTGTACCCACACAGGAACAGGCCAGCCACACTGCTTGGCCATGACGGTTTCCGCATCCCAGTAAGCGCCTTTCACAAGGCGAATGGCAATGGGAAGATTCTCTGCTTTAGCCCAGGTGACAAGGCTGGTAACATCGTCTTCGCAGCAAACCAGATACGCCTGCATAACAATGGCGAGGTGAGGATAATGGCGAAATTCCGGCGCGGAACGCAGACGCTTGTACAGCTCAATGGTTATTTCGCGGTATTTGAGCTGCTCCATGTCGATGCATAAAAAGCCTCCCATTTCTATAACCTTACGGTAAATGGGGGCAAGGCGATTATAAATGGCTTGCACAGAGCCTTCCACATCCACCGATTTTGCCTGAGAGTAAAGAGCGGAAGGCTTGATGGAAATATTGACTTTGGGTGTTGCGCCCCAGTCCCACTTGCGTTCCGGCCCATTACCGGCAAGGGGAGTCCACTTATCCTGCTCTTTGGCAATAGCGGCAAGCACTTCGTGGTAGCCGTTTGCGTAGGCGTCGCTTTCTTCCTCTCCTACAGAAGCCTCACCCAGAAGATCTACTGTGAAGGTAAAGCCGTCCTTGCGCAGTTTGGTCAATCCCTTCATGGCCTCTTTGACGTTTTCGCCAATGATAAACTGACGGGCCATGCTCTCAATGTTAGAGCGAATGGTCATACCCATTAATTTGCCGGTAATACTTCCGCCAAAACCGGCAGCGCCAGCCCCCCACTTCAGCACCGCCGGTACTTCGGCTTCGCCTGTGGCGAAATATTCACGAATATGCCGCAACAACAATTCTGAAGTGGTAAGATAGGGCAAAACATCCACAAAGCGAAAGAGTTGCACCTTGAAATCTTCATTGTGCATAGCCCAGTCCATCACCTTGCCTGTCCACCAGCCCTTGTTAAAAACAGAAGGGGCCTCCCCGCTGATGCTCTGAAAAAACTCCTTGCCTCGTGTGAGAACCTTCTGTTCAAGCTGACTATCCATGAATGACTCCTATTGTTTGTGAAAACGCAATATTATCAGCGAAGTACCAATGTCGTCAGGTAATGTTTTTGGAAGGGGCTTTCCCTAGCTCCTCCTCAAACTGTATCACACTGAAATAATGAGAGACTCCAAAGGTTTACCCCCATAAGCTGCGGAGGTCTGGAGGGGGTTCACCCCTCCAAAAAATCACTTTCTTAACTACTTAGCGCTGCCCTCAATGCAATGGCCCTGCTATTGGCTGACAGGCTCAATTGTTCTTAAATACCGAAACAGCTCGCGTTGGTTTTTGGGGGGCCTTTGCTTGCGCCGCTCAGCCAAGGCTCCTTCTACAAGATGGGTAAGCTTTTTGGTATCAAGAGAGGGATGCTCCGCAAGCAGGGCGCGAAAAGCTATATCCCGCTGGGCTTCATCGTCATTCAGCAAAGCATCCCGCAGGGTTTCAATGCGATGCAACTCCGCAGTGGTGGCGCGGTTTGTTTGCATACTTGGCCCAAGGGCGGCCAAAACACTCTCAGGGTCTGTAAGTTCCCGTAAAATTCGCCCTATGTATTGCATATGGCGGCGGCATCCCTCATGCGTTTTTATGGTGTGATGTTCCGTCAAGGCTTCTTTTACATCATCCGGCAGTTGCAGTTTGCGAATGGCTGCGGGTGAAAGAGCAGCAAGCTGTTCTCCCAATTGTTGCAGTGCCGTACTTTCACGTTTTTTCTGCGAGCGGCTTTTTTCGGTATCCATATCTTTACTGGGCATCCATGTATCTCTTGTGTATATTTACAAAAAATCTTATAAATATGCTGTACGCCTCAAAAGGGCACAGGTATACGATTGTTGATTTCTATGAACTCTGCGTACACAGCATGAAGAGCTTCCTTACCAAAGCACTCTCCCCTCATCTGGGGGGGAGACACATAATTGTGAAAGTTCATTGCGCAACGCATTCTATACAATGTTCTCGCATAAGAAACAAGATACCCTGAGGCTTACTCATAGCGCATTCCGATGAATGGATAATGCAGTGAAAATTCAATAAAATTACATGAACCCAATTACTACTCAGGAGGACACCATGCATTTTCCCGTTTCCGGTGTTGACGTATCACCTCTTGTGCCACCTCTTGTAGCCTTTGTTGTTTCCTTCTTTGCTTCCATGGGTGGAATTTCCGGGGCCTTTCTCCTGCTTCCTTTTCAAGTTTCCGTGCTTGGGTATACGCATCCTTCCGTGAGCGCCACCAACCAATTTTATAATGTAGTAGCAATCCCTAGCGGGGTATACCGGTATATTAAAGAAAAACGCATGGTGTGGCCCTTAACCATTATGGTTGTTCTAGGCACTTTGCCGGGGGTTTTTCTGGGAGCCATCATTCGTATTGTCTGGTTGCCTGACCCCAAGCTGTTTAAACTCTTTGTCGGTTGCGTGCTTCTTTATATAGGCGGAAAACTTATTCAGAGCCTTCTTTCCAAGCCGTCCCTTACTTCTGAGCAACAATCCGGCACACCTGCTGCACAGGCTAACCCAACACAGGCAAGCAAGGATATGACAGCTACAAAGCCAACGCAGCCCACAGCCGCAACGCAAGGGCATATAGAGCACGGTTTTGTGGATGTTCTGGAATTTTCCCGCACGCGCATTGCCTATTATTTTAAGGGGGCGCTCTATGAATGTTCCACAACAGGAATTTTTGTTTTGAGTCTGATTGTGGGAGTTATCGGTGGGGCGTATGGTATAGGGGGCGGCGCGATTATTGCCCCGTTTCTGTTGTCCTGGTTTCGGTTGCCTGTACATACCATTAGCGGAGCAACCCTCATGGGAACTTTCATCACCTCGGTAACAGGCGTACTGTTTTATTCCGCCATTGCGCCTTTTTTTCCTCAGTATTCCGTTGCTCCAGACTGGACATTGGGCCTGCTTTTCGGCATTGGTGGGGTGGCTGGAATGTACTTGGGGGCACGGTGCCAGAAATTCGTATCGGCAACGCTTATTAAGTGGATGTTGGGCATTGTGATTGTCAGCACCGCCGCGAAGTATATTTGGGAATATTTCTTGTAATTAGCAAAACATGAGTACGATTATGCCTCCTTTCATTCCCCGCGTTGCGGCTATCCATGATCTTTCCGGCTTTGGGCGCACTTCGCTCACGGTGGTTATTCCTATTTTTTCCACGCTGGGCATTCAGGTTTGTCCCCTGCCTACAGCGGTGCTTTCCACGCATACCAGTGGATTTACCAATTTCCGATTTGTGGATCTAACCGACGCCATGCAAGATTTTCTTACCCACTGGCAAGAGCTGAAACTTACCTTTGAGGCTGTATATAGCGGATTTTTGGGTTCTCCCGCGCAGGTGGAAACCGTTATCCGTTGTATTGACACCTGCCTTGTGCCAAATGGCCTGGCTATGGTAGACCCCGTGCTGGGAGACAATGGGCAGCTCGACCCTACCATGAGTATGGAAATGGTAGAGTGTATGCGACATTTGATAGGTAAGGCCACCTGCATTACGCCTAACCTCACGGAGGCAGCGCTCCTCTTGCAGGAACCCTACCCGCAGGAAATGGAAAAGAACGGCATGGACGAAGCAATGCTGAAAGATTGGCTTCAGCGATTAACAGAGCTTGGCCCGGAAACCGTCATCATCACCAGCGTTCCCGTTGCACGTTCGCGACACGCCACAGCCGTCATTGCCTACCAAAAGGCTCATAACCGCTTTTGGAAGGTGGACTGTGACTACATCCCCGCCTTCTACCCTGGAACAGGGGATACCTTTACCAGCGTACTTACCGGAAGCCTCATGCAAGGCGACAGCCTCCCCCTGGCCATGGATAGAGCAGTGCAGTTTGTTACTCTGGGCATTCGGGCAGCCTTTGGGCATGTTACGCCACACCGCGAAGGTATTTTTTTGGAACGAGTGCTTGGTGCGCTGAATGTGCCTGTCACCTCAACAAGTTACGCTCTTTGGGAACCCACAGCATGATCCCTTCTTCCACATCGACCACTTTTCCCACAAGCGCAGCACCCACTCCTGCTGCAAAATCGCCTGCGAAGCCATTGTTAATTCCGCATAACGTGGACGCACAGCTCCCTATTGGTGTTTTCGATTCCGGGGTGGGGGGATTGACCGTGCTTGCCGCGCTCAGGCGCCGCTTACCGCACGAGTCGCTTATCTATCTGGGAGATACTGCCCGCTTGCCTTACGGTACAAAAAGCAGTGGCACCATCACACGGTATGCTCTGCAAGCCACCAGCAAGCTGGTGGAGCGACAAATTAAAATGCTGGTAATTGCCTGCAATACCGCAACAGCGGCGGCATTGCCCGCCCTGCAGCAAGCCTATCCTCATCTACCTGTTCTTGGTGTTGTTGAGCCGGGCGCAGAAGCCGCCTGCCGGGCTTCACGCACAGGAAATATTCTGATTATGGCAACGGAATCCACCATTCGCAATCTGGCCTATACAAAGGCCATTCAGACCATCAGACCATCAGCCGCAGTTACCGGCGTTGCCTGCTCTCTCTTTGTCGCACTGGCGGAAGAAGGGTGGACGGACGACGCCATTGTCAGTACCGTTGCCCGGCGCTATCTGGCTCCCATCTTTGAAACGGTGCAGAATGCTCCACCTCTTACTGCACACGAAGCAATACCCCTTACCGCAGAAGCTGTTACAGCACATGCTTCCCCAGAGCCCGGCCCAGCCCCTGCTGCTGCTACGAATTCTGTTACAGCGCAAAGGGGAACACAACCGGATTGCCTTGTTCTCGGCTGCACCCACTTCCCCCCCCTTGCCAAGGGAATACTCACGGCTGTTGGAAGAGACATCGCCATTGTGGATTCTGCCGCAACAACGGCAGAAGCCGCAGAAAAGGCCCTTTCAAACCTTTTATTGCTGCGCCCACAGGAAAAAAATGTATTGCCCTCTCTTCAGTTTCTTACAACAGACGCACCTGATCGCTTTGCCCGCGTAGGAAGTATCTTTTTGGGTGCTCCCATTCCGCCTGAGCAAGTCGAGTTGGTGGTTTTATAGAATCAATATGCAAACCACTTCACAAATAGAGTTCGTTGCACAGAGCTAAATCTTCTCTGAAGCAACTTCATCTGACCCTGTGCAAATAAGCTCCCTTGCCCATTGCCGAGCCTTTGCATCCAGTTCTAGAATATTTTCAAGGGATGACGTAAAAACGGGAAGTGACGCGGCATATTCGTCCAGCACGCATTTTACCAATGCAGCAATGCCCGGAAACGACAGCTTGCCCCCTAAAAATGCCTCCACTGCCTCTTCATTGGCGGCGTTCAGCACCACAGGGCTGCCTTGCCCCCGTTCCAGCGCTGTTTTTGCCAGCGACAGGCAGGGGAAAGTTGCTGTGTCCGGCTCTGTAAAGGTCAAGCTTCCCACTTTTGCCAGATTCAAAGGCGGCACATCGGCCTGTAAGCGCTCTGGCCAGCCAAGGCAATGCGCAATGGCAATACGCATATCCGGATTGCTCAGATGCGCCAATTGTGAGCCATCGCTATACTCCACAAGGGAATGGATAATGGACTCCTTATGCACAACAACGTCAATGGCGCTTAAGGGTAATCCGTAAAGATGGTGCGCTTCAATAACTTCCAGGCCCTTATTCATAAGGGTTGCGGAATCAATGGAGATCTTTGCCCCCATGCTCCAATTGGGGTGAGTTAAGGCAGAATCCACAGTAACGGTTGCGAGCTCCTCACGGGTCTTACCGCGAAAAGGCCCACCGGAAGCCGTGAGAATCAAACGAGATATCTGGGAAAAACACGTCTCGAACGCTTGCCCTCTTCCAAAACCGGCTGCTGTGCTTTGCACAGAAGTGTTGCCGGTAACACTTCCACTACGTTGCGGAGCTCCATAAAAAACTTCCGCCAAGCATTGGAAAATGGCGTTATGCTCAGAGTCAACAGGCAGAATACTCGCACCGGATACGGCGCAGATTGCGCGGATAAGATCACCCGCCATTACCAGCGATTCCTTGTTGGCAAGAGCAATAACCTTGCCCGCAGTGGCCGCAGCCATGGTGGCCCGCAAGCCGGCTGCTCCCACTTGCGCGGAAAGCACTGTGCTGGAATCTTTGCTTGCCGCTATATGTTCATAGCCCTCTTGCCCGACAACAATTTCAGGGTAATAGCCCTTGTCAAGCTGCGCACGCAAGATCGTTGCACCCGAGTCTTCAAGTACCCCCAGACAGGCTGGACGAAACTGATTTGCCTGCTTTGCCAAAAGAGAAATATTCCTGGCACCGGCAAGGGCCGCAACATGAAAAATATGGGGGTGTTTGCCCACAACCTCAAGAGCAGAGCGTCCAATAGAACCTGTACTCCCAAGAATAGCCAGAGTACGCGGCATTTTTTTTTGCCATATCACATCCGGGAGTCGCGTAATGTAGGTCGCCATGCTTATGCTACCAGTGTTTTCACAAGGGCGTAAACAGGCAGAACAAAAAGGAGACTATCAATACGATCAAGAACACCACCATGCCCCGGAAGCAAAGCACCCGAATCCTTTATACCGCGGGAACGCTTAAGAGCAGATTCAAAAAAATCGCCAAGCTGGGCCGCTATATTCAAAAGCACGCCAACGCTCGCCCAAGCCCAAAGCGGTAACACAGGCGCAAGCCCTTTGCTCGCTCCGGCAATACCCATCCCCATGCTCAGCAGAACACACAAGACAAGACCCCCAAGGGAGCCCTCCCAACTTTTTTTAGGGCTCGCTGCCGGCCACATTTTATGCTGGCCAAACCTGCTTCCCACATAATACCCCCCCACATCTGTTCCTATGGCGGCAAGCATAATAAGGCCCTGCTCCACAGGAGACAAGGAAAAGGTCAACTGCAAAAGCACCGGAATATATAAAATACCCAGTGGCACAATGGCTGTTTCTTCAAAACGCACCTCGCCCGCGCCCCTGGCAAAACAACACAGAAAGAGAAGACCTGTGCCAAGCACAAGTATGGCAAGGCACAGCAATGGCGAAACACGAGAAAATTCCGGCAAAAGAATACAGGCCGCTCCAAAAACAAAGCCCATTCCTTTGTGTACCAGCCTAGAAAAACCAGGCCAGAACAACGCATAAAACTCATAAAGCGCCAGCAGAGAAGTGAAGAGCACCAGCACTCGAAGCGCCCACCCTCCCGCAATGAGGGAACCTAAAAGCACAAGACCAAGCACACCACCAGTAATGAGACGCTCTTTGTGGGCCATAAGACTCATAACGCTCCATGCACGCGGCAGTACGCGGCTTCATAGGTATTACACATTGAAGAAAGCATAGTGTACTCAAACAGTTGCTTCTACCCCTCCAAACCGTCGGCTTCGCGCTGTAAAAACTCGTAACGCCGCGTGCAGCTCCTGGGGAGTAAAATCTGGCCACAGGGTATCCGTAAAATAAAATTCGCTGTAAGCTGCTTGAAATAAAAGGAAATTACTAATGCGAATTTCGCCGCTGGTGCGAATTACCAAATCAGGATCCGGCTGCTGCTGCGTATACAAATATTCTGCCAGCGCCTCTGTTGTCAAATCTTGCCGCGAGCGCCCAGATTCCATGAAAAGCTTGCAAGCTCGCACTATTTCCTCACGACCAGAATAATTGAGGGCCAGATTCAGCACCATCTTTGTTCCGTGCGCGGTGCGGGCCATAGCGTGTTGCAAGGTTTTTCTGACCGCAAAGGGTAAGTCCGCCTGCTCACCCAAAATCTGCAATCGCACGCCTCGGTTTTCAAGTTTTGGCAGCTCTTTTGTAATAAAATCCACCAGCAGTTCAAAAAGAAAAGCTACCTCCGTCATGGGTCTATTCCAATTTTCCCGCGAGAAGGTATACAGAGTGAGATAGCCAACACCAAGGTCAAGACATTCTTCCACAATCAGGCGTGCCGCTTCAGTCCCCGCCCGGTGCCCCTCTGTTCGAGGCAGATTACGCTGCGTTGCCCACCGCCCATTGCCGTCCATAATAATGGCGATATGTTGAGGAAGGTTGTGTTCCGTCGTTTTTTCGGCACCCTTCGTTTTTTCGGCACCCTTCGGCACTGTTTCAGTCATAATCTACCAATTCCAGTTCAAAGTTTGTGGTAAAACCAGATTTTGAAATAATTGAGTTTCGCACAGAGCCTGCTCCAAAAATCCCGCCCCCCGCAAGCGACTGCCACACAGAGCCTGCGTCTACGGCCCTGATTCCCGTATTTTACATACGCTGAAACAATGAGCCGACCAAAGGGGTTACCGCTTTGACGAGAAGGCTTGGAGGAGCTGGGCTCCTTCCAAAAAGTCATTACCCCATTACATCCATACGCTCTAGATCTTCCCTGTGGGGGAATACTGCGCTGCGTCCTCTGTTATGGCAGAGGTTTTCAGTTCTGATTCCGCGCTTTGCCCATAAATGCTTGTCGGGTACTTTTGTACTATCTCCGTCAAACTTTTCTTCCACGCGGCTATATTACCTTGCTTTTTATAGATACGGGCCAGGCGATACGTTACCCCCACCCGCTCAGGATCATCCTCTGGCAGATATTTCATGAAAAGTTGAACATAATCAAGAGCTTCTCGCAAACGTCCTGCTGTTTCGCTAATATCCAAAAGGGAACCTATTTGGCTTTTTATCTTGCCGATATCCGCTGGATTGGAGGTTTTTTCTGCTTCTGCCATGAGGCGACGCAGGGCATCGTTCCCCATAAGATAGGCCTTTTCAAGCTCTCGCTTTTTTTCGGCGTCTTTGGCCAGAAAGTACGTGGCATAGGCCATCTGTGCGGAAGGAAGCTTACCGCCTGCATACAGCTTTTCCCAAAGAGGAGCTGCCACATCACTTTCGCCCATGTTCTCAGCCGCTAAAGCCAAAGCATAGTCGAGCTGCTGTCGAGCTTCCGGTAATAATTCCCAAAGCTCTACCCGTTTGGAAACCTCTCGAATAGCAGCCCACTGATTATACTCAAGATAAATATTCAGAACAAGGTTGAGGGCCATCTCTGAAAACTCTGGAACCTTCCCCCCCAAAAAGAACGGCTCAATAGTGGCAAGGGCTTCATCCGGCTTGCCTGCCTTCCAAAAACTCACTGCCAGGGCCACGCGGCTCTCGGGACTAAGCATTTCACCTTGCCCATGAACCACGGGATAGCGCTCCCAAATGGCCTGCATCTGCCCATAGCTCCCGTTGCTGACGCTTTGCGCGGCAATAACCGCAAAGGTTTTCAAGGCTATTTCCTTGACCTTTGGCAAAAGCTCATGCGTCGGGTGTTTTTTCAGGAACGAACTACAGGTTTCCAAGCTTTCTATGTACTGATTATTCCAAAGATACCACATGGCGAGCTTAAGCTCCGCAAGGGGAGCAAGGGCGCTTTGGGCATACCTATCCACAATATCACGGTAAACTTCCGCAGGCTGATTGCTGAAGGGCCCCTCAAATACGGAAAACATGGCAGCCAGAGAAGGGCTGTCGTTTATACCTTCTTCCGCAAGACGCATTCTTGCTACAAGCCCACCATCTTTTTCAGGAAAACGCTGGGCACTTTGCTTATAAATTTCCTTGGCTGCCCCTTTTTCCTTTTGAATGGAATAAATATCCCCAATCCGAGTTAAGATAATATCTGTTTCATTCCCGTTGGGTTCAAGGTTCGCATAAAGCCAATAGTGGTTGAGCGCGTAATCAAGACGCTCCAGACGAAAAGCTACGTCCCCCATCATGTTCAAGAAAGGAGGGTACTCCAGATAAAAACGAGCCCAGCGTTTCTCAATATAGTCAACGACGTTAAAAGACTGCTCGTAATATCCAAGCCGGTGAAAGGCACGGGCAAGCCCCAAGGCGGCTTCACGGGCATAGCGACTATCCGGATACTTCGAAAGCACATACTGAAATTGATCAGCCGCCCGCTGAAGCTCATTCCGGTTGTAATAGTAGTCACCCCAATAATAGTAACTTAACGGTACGTTCTCGTCCTCCGGAAATAATCGACGAAGAATATTAAACTGCGCTTCGGCTTCCGGGATCTTTTTTAACTTCAAATTCATATAGCCAAGACGCAAAAAAGCGCTGGCATTGCGGGGCGATTTTTGATTATGGTTTATAGCTGCAACTGTCGCATCGGTTATTGCCTGATAAAATGGCTCAAGCTCATCTTTATGCAGTGCAAACATCATTTCCGCTTTGATATGCAGAAGCTCTTCCCGCTGTTCAGGCGTGAGGGCCTGCTTAAGCAAAGCCTCCGCCTTGGCAAGGGCTGCGGCATACGCACCACTGGTAACATCCCCCCGAATTTCAGGAATTTTTATCACTGGATCGGCCGGTGGCTCAATGGGGTTCTGATTTTCGTCCACATAAATAACTGTAGCATTGCCCGCAGGCGCTTTGGTAGCATTAGCGGCAGGAGCCTTGGTAGCATTGGCGGCAGGAGCCTTGCCGTGCGCTGGGGCAGCGGGAGCGGCAGGCGCACTGGTGGCATTTCCTGCTATTTGCTGTGGCGTAGAAGGAGCACCCTCTGCCTTGGTGGCGTTCCCTTCCGGTTGTGCTCCCTTAGTTCCATTGGAACCCTTCACCGACTGTGCGCCTTTTCCCTTGGCACCACCAGAAGGGCCTCCCTTCTTACCTTTGCCGGGAGAATATTCGGGAATGGCCTCAATACCATCTAAATTAATTTTTCCCCGATAACCTCGCCCTTCCTTTACACCAACACCTGGAGGAGGTGGAGTAGCGGTATCCTCCGAGGCATCCGCTTCTTCCGCAGCACCTGTGGCTTCCGCAGGCGCCGTTGCGCCTCCATCTTTTGAAGTTTCCGTGGCCTGCGAGGCTGCTGCTGGCTGCTGACCTGCCGCTGCTGGCTGCTGACCCGCTGCTGCTGGTTGCTGGCCAGTTGGTGCTGAGGAGACAGACGGCGCACCGGCAGGCGCAACAGGTACTGGCAAAGGCTGTGGGAGAGGCGCTGTACGATTGGCGGTATCGTTTCGTATATCAAGATAGGCGCGCTGCGCCGGATCGCCCTGAGCATCCGCCTGACTGGCTGCGGAAGAGCGCACAGGAGAAGAAGACAGCGGTATTGCCGGTACTGGCGATGGAATCTGAGCTGGCGGCGCAGTGGGCACCGGCTGCGGCGTTAACCACTGACGCACAGCGCTCACGTTAGCATTGTTTGTGGGCCCTCCCCCACCTGAAACAGGGGGCGACGGAGGAGTAGAAACAGAAGGATTCCCCCCGGGAGCCGCTTCAGGAACACTCACTGGGCCACCCGTGGGCGCTGGCCCATTTACAGGCACACCGGAGGAAGTAACAACGACAGGCACCGCTGGAGCAGACTGCTTCCAGGGAATTTGTGATGGTGCCAATGGAGCAACGGGTACCTGGCTCACCGGAACCAAAGGAGCAGGGAGCTGATCCCTTGACGGAGCGGAAGTAGCAGGAGAAGACGTAGCAGATGCAACAGGCGCCACTGACTGTCCGGCCACTGTGGGCGCTACTGAAACTTCCTGAGGCTTTACAGTACCTGCCGGCGCTGTGGGCACTGCGCTCCCGGCTGGTGCAGACGCCGCACTTTGAGGTACTGGCTGCACAGCGGAAGGTGCTGCTGGTGTATCTGCCGGTGTGGCGATTCTTTCATGAAACGCATCAACGGATTTTTTGTCTGCCGGTTTCCACCGAGCTCCAAGAGGATCTGGGAAGAAGTCAATAATCAGCACACCAGGCGTTTGCTTGTTGACCACAAAGCCGAATTCGGGCGTTTGCGTCAAAAAAGCCACTGTTCGCCCAAGAAGCCGGGTTCCTTTAAAAATCTTGGCCCCTTCAGGGGCATTTTCCATAAAAAGATTGCTGGGCAGTTCATCATACGGAACGACAACGCCATCCGGAGCAACACGCTGAATGACCCCAGGCATACTTTCGTTCAATGTGCTGGTTATAGTGATTCGCTCTCTATCAGGCAAGGCAGACCATTCCAGAACAGCCGCCCAACCCGGAAGCGGAAAAAGCAGTCCCAACGCACTGACTACACCAAAAAGCCGAAATATACCGGCAAAAAGAGACTGCTGCACACAAGATCCTACTGCGGAGCTGGGTTTCAGGCAATATTTTACAAAATCGCCCATACTACTTATCTACCTATTTTAAATACTCCATAAAACATACAGAGCATACTATATAAAATCAAAGTTATAACTATTTGCAAAAAATGTGCGTAATCCAGAAAAACGAAAAGTTATTCCAAATCACGTTTCTTTAGTTTTTCAATGAGCGTCGTTCTCTTTATGCCAAGAATTTCCGCTGCCTGATTTTTGATGCCGTCAGCCCCTGAGAGTGCTTCTTCTAAAAGCCGTTCTTCGATAACATCGAGGAATTCCTTGAGACCAAGCCCCTTTGCCCGCATGTCCGCAATGGTTGGCCAGCCAAACTCAGCCGAAGCAGCAGAGCTTTCTCCCTCACACAGGCAAGGCTCTGTCTCGTCCACACTCTCGTCATAAAATGGCGGAGATTCAGATGGTGGAGGAAGAGATGCAATATCACCTACTTGTGTAATAATTTTCACAGGCAGATCTTCCACCAGCACCGAATCACCGTCACACAAGATAGACAGGCGCTCCGCAAGGTTTTCCAGCTCACGCACATTCCCCGGCCAGGGGTAAGCCTCCAGCACACGCTGGGCATCTGGTGAAAGCTTGAGTGTAGGGCGATGCTTTGCCGCGCAGAATTGGGCCAGGAAATGGTGTATCAATAAGAGCGTGTCACCACCGCGATCCCGTAGGGGAGGGAGGTGCAGGGGAATAACATTCAACCGGTAGAACAGATCTTCCCGAAAGCGCCCGGCAAGCACCTCTTCTTCCAAATTTCTGTTGGTGGCAGCCACTATGCGTACATCTACCTTGCGTGTGCCCTGCCCACCCACACGCTCTATTTCCCGTTCCTGCAAAACTCGTAAGATTTTTACCTGGAGAAGTAAATCCATTTCCCCTATTTCATCTAAAAATACTGTGCCCCCTTCTGCCATTTCAAAACGTCCGGGGCGGGTGCGAATGGCGTGAGTAAATGCGCCCTTTTCATGACCAAAAAGCTCAGATTCCAAAAGTTCTTTCGGGATAGCTCCACAGTTAATAGGAACGAAGGGTTTATCCTTACGCCGGCTTTTTTGGTGAAGCGCACGCACTACCAGCTCTTTGCCCGTCCCCGACTCGCCTGTCACCAGGATAGTACTATCGGTAGGCGCGACTTTTGCCAATATGCGAAACACATTGGCGAGCGAAGTACTTTGCCCAATGATGCCTGCATCAGTTATGCTCATCCATTCCTCCAATAAAACAATGCGCCTAAAAATATCCGGCAGAAAATACTAATACCTCACTCGACTGTCAATATTATGACAAAATGTCAAGCGATTTCTGAAATTTTTATGGAACTATACAGGCTAAAGCAGATTCATTGAGGGAGTCTTAAAGGAATCATTCCCTTCAAACAGGGTCAGGGGCTATGCAGCCAACACCGGCTGGAGCGGCAGGGCGAGAGAGTAAAGAAATCCGGCTCACCTTCGCGGCATCGGGTAAAGGCGTGGGGACAGCGTGGGTGAAAACGGCATCCGACCGGTCTTGCATGGAGGCCAGGCACTGTTCCTGGAATGGTGGGAAGCCTGCGAAGGGTAGCACTTGGCCCTGCGCCCGGCCGAGAACGCAACAAGCCTTGCGTATAGGGATGCCCCGGCTGAGCGAGAAGTTCCTCCACGGGGCCATATTCCACAATGCGCCCAGCATACATGACAGCTACATCGTCCGCAGCGTGAGCCACCACACCAAGATCATGAGTAATAAGCAAGAGAGCTCGCTCCTCTGCGGCGGTAACATCACGCAGCAGGGCAAGTATCTGACGCTGCACCGTTACATCAAGAGCAGTTGTGGGCTCATCGGCAATGATAAGGACAGGATCACAAGCCAGGGCCATGGCAATCATAACACGCTGCCGCATGCCCCCGCTTAATTGATGGGGAAAGTTATTTACCCTCTCCTCCGGCAGGGGAATACCTACTTTTTCCAGTAATGCCACAGCAACCGCATGAGCGGCCTGACGCTTTAATCCTTTATGCAAACGCAAGCCTTCCGTTATCTGATCCCCAACGCGCATGACAGGATTGAGGGAGGTCATGGGTTCCTGAAAAACCATGCCTATTCGGTTTCCTCGAATCTGCCGCAGGTCATCTTCTTTAAGCGTGGCAATATCCTGTTGCTCAAAGAAAATGCTCCCGGCAGACATAACCGCAACGGAAGGAGGAAGCAAGCGCAGCAATGAAAGCGCGGTAACGCTTTTGCCGCAGCCGGATTCTCCGACAAGGCAAAGGGTTTTCCCGCGCTGCAAAGTAAAATCTACACCGTCAACGGCGTACCCCAAACCAGCATCACTCTGAAAGCCTACACGCAAGCCGCGAACAGCGAGAAGCGCGCCTGCAAGATCGCTCACATGCATACCTTTGTTTCTGGGGCAAGCACCCGCAGCAGCGTTGACCAACGCTCTTCTTCCGGCAGGGCAGGATCAATGCTTATTTGCCCGTCAGCCGGAGCTGTGGGATACAGCAAATTATTAACAGGAGCACTCATTCCTGCTGGTGCATCCGTATTTTTATCATGCCGCACAAAGGAAACATGCAGTCCGAACTTTCTACCTTCCGGCGCTTCCGAAGGGACAACCGTTACATTGGGCCGCTGCCGCTCAATGCGATCCGCAACAATGGGAATTTTGGTATAATCACGTTTTGTGGCCGCCATCCGCGCCGCTTTTTCTTCTGCAATGAGAGCTGCTTCCGCTAAAGTACGAATATGTGCAGGCAATTGCGTAAGCACAGTGGACATATCCTTAACATGCGCCAGCACTGCCGATGTTGCCCGTACCTTTGCCCGGCAGCGCAGGGCAAGGGCAATGCCGTCAGAAGGGCGGCAGTCCATACGGGCCGTTCCTGTAGACGTTTCAATAACAGCCTCCGCAAAATAAATGCCTTGCTCCATGCGAGTAAGGTCAACGCTTTGCAAGCGCCCACCCAGCATATGCATCATGTTGAGCATAAAGTCATGCGTCATGGGGCGAAGGGCGGGGCGATTTTGCGGGCTCTGCTGCAAGCGGCTAAAGCCCACTCGCTGGCTGGTGGCTGCCGGCAATCCACCGGCACGCAACAAATTTTGCATGGAATAAAGGGCTTGCTCCGCTTCAGTGTCTAACAGCGAAAATAACGAGCCGGAAGACATGGAACCGTGCAAAGCGGTGGAAATGGCAAAGGCTTCCATAGGCCCGACAAAAAGCGATAAAATGGAATCCGTGGCATGAGGGTGCAGCAAAAGAACCGGACTTCCCCCATCCCCCTGTAAAGAAATACCTATAACTGTAAGTTCTACCATGGTTCACCTGCCTGTGTACCTGTAAAAGAATTTCGCGCCGCCGCTTCAATAGAGATTGGCACCATTGCACCCACGCGGCCCGTATGCACGGGCATAGAAACGTTCGCAATAAATCCGTGGGCTGTTTTTCCTTGCCAGCACTCTACTTGCGGAGCCTTTATTTCATTACTGTCTATGTCGCTATTACTATATGTATGAATATCAGTTTGTGCAAACATATCGGCTGGGCCATGAAAAACTTCAGGGGTACCCTGGAAAATTTTGCCCGGCCCTTCTAAAAGTACCGTTGCCTTTTGGCCAATCTGCGAGACTAGTATCTGTTCACTAGCTTTATTTTGCCACTCTTGCAAGCGGGAAAGACGCTCAAGAGCAACAAGTTTCTCCACTTTATCCGGCAAGAGAATGGCTTTTGCCTTTGGCCTGTCAGAATAAATAAAAGAAAAACTTGCTGCAAAATTAATTTCATCCATAATACGCATGGTGGCTTGAAAATCTTCTTCCGTCTCACCCGGAAATCCCACAATGATGTCTGTAGAAAAAATCATGTCTGGCCGCACTTTTCGCAGCGCCGCAACCAGCTCTTTATAATGAGAGGTAGTATAGCGACGCCCCATTTTACGCAAAATACTATCTGACCCGGATTGCAAGGGTAAATGCAGCCGTGGGCAAAGCTTTTCACATTCGCCAAAGGCAGCCACCAGTTCAGGCGCGATATCTTTAGGGTGCGCCGTCATAAAGCGCAAGCGCTCAAGTCCCGGCAAAGCCATGATAGCCCGCAAAAGTTGGGTAAAGCTTGGGTGCGCGTCCCCTGTTTCTTCCCCACCGTCCAAGCCATAGGAATTCACATTTTGCCCAAGCAGGGTAATTTCTCTGGTTCCCGCCGCAATGAGCATACGGCATTCCGAAAGAATCGCTTCCATGTTGCGCGATTTTTGTCTCCCGCGCACATACGGGACAATGCAATAGGTGCAAAAATTATTGCAACCCTGCATGATGTTTACAAATGCACTAACCGGGGCCTGATTTTGCTTCCAGGAATCTTCCCGTTCCTCGTAGCTGTCCGCAAAGTCCAGCAGATTCAGTCGCAAACCCGGATTTTCCACAAGCTGCTCAAGGGCCGCGGGGGCATTGGCAATACCATCAGTGCCAAAAATCAACCGTACCTGATGAAATCGCTTACGCAGTCCCATTCCTACCTGCTGTGCTACGCATCCGCCCACACAAACAAAGACATCCTTGCGACCATTTGCCTTGCACCAATGCTCGATGCGTCCAAGCTCGGAGTATACCTTTTGCTCTGCCTTGCTCCTTATGGAACAGGTATTGAGGATATGAATGTTAGCTTCATCGAAGGAGGTAGCACGAAAACCACGCGCCAGCAAAGACCGGGTCAGCCAGTCTGAGTCATTGGCATTCATCTGGCAGCCAAAGGTCTGGATATGAAAATTACGTTCACTCATACTATACAAAAGAACCTTTAAGAATACATCGTGCAAAAGCCGATTTTGAAAACATGCTAACTTTGAAATACTGTATCTGGAGTTCGTTGCACAATACACCGAACTCTGTTTAATCGTCCCTTAAAAAGTCCTTCGAAGTCCCTTAAGAACCAGATGCCAAGAGAAGACATAATTTTATTGAATGATTTCAAAGCAGAAGCTGCTTTGAAATAAAGGCACGCTGCGCTACTCGCTTGCGGGCACCTGCTGTGCAGTTGCCAGAGGCCATTGTGCAATGGCCTCTTTTAAGGATTACTGTTTAATCCAAATTCAGCGAAGGAGTCTGCCGCACAACAGGATTGGGTAACAATTCCGCTATCATGGGGGTTTCGTAGTGACCTTTTTTGGGCTCAAGGAGAACCAAAACACCGCGCCCGAACTCATGCAACACCTGCATATCCTCTGGGGTGGGCAAGGCCAGATCGCCTTCCGGGGTAATAAGACTGGCAGCGCGTAACTCAAAGTCACCCTCTGAAACAGCCCGGGCCACAGCAGATTGCAGGGCAGAAATATTCAGGGAAGGATCTGCATTTTCAACCGTGCTTGCCGTGTATATTTTGCCTGTTGCAGTAAGCACGGCAGCGCCAAAAGATTTGTTACTGTAAGGGGCATAAGAGATAGTGGCGGCGAGAACTGCTGCCTTGCGTAAGGCGGTTTGCTCTTCTACGGCCAATTCACGCACAAACCATTTGCGATACAGCCTGTTGTAATCACCACTCTGCACAAAGCGGGCCATACCTTCATCAACCATACGCTGCACATCGCCTCTATCTCGTGCAATAGCGATATATACCTCGGTTGCTGCAAGAGGAGTGCCCACAGTAGTAATGGCACCATATTGAAGCTTATTGATAAGGTAGTAAGTATTTTGCGTTAACCCACAATAAGCTGCAACATCATCATTATAAAGAGCACGTAGTCCCGCTACATGATCTTTGTACGGTTTTATGTTAATACCGCCAAAGTGTTCTAACACCCGGTGCTGATAAGAACCCTGCTCAACAGAAACGGTCTGCCCTCGCAGGTAAGCGTTTGTGGGAACGCGGCTATATATTTTGGTAAAAAGCCGGATCAGGATAGGAAAGGTAGGCTTGCTGGAAAAAAGATAGAGCCGTGCCCGTTGTTCTGTCCGCACCATACCACTGGTTATGGTGATGGTTCCGGCAGAAAGCTCCAGGGGAATGCGTTCCCACGTGAGGGGGCGCATGGAAAGAACGGTGTCGGTATTGGCAAAAATGCCTTGCACCAGTTCTATATCAAACCCCACAGGCTTGCCCCCGGCCTCTTCATAGGAAAAAGGGGCAAACTCCCGGTCAAAGCCATAAACAATACGCATCGGCTCTGCAAAGGCTGTAGTGAGACCCGCATTCCAAAGTAAAATACAGAGAACAAACAAAAACACAGGGGGGCGAGTAAGAGAAAAAAGAGAACGGGTCATGCTGTATATTCCTTTTTGCCTAAGGCAGGGCGAGGTTGCGAAGTAATAGCATGCAATTTTTTTGAGCATACCGCAAGACTGCCTGATTGAGCAAGGTGATTACATGGGGGCTGCGGCGGACTCCCGCAGTTGTGCCCGTATTGCAAGAAGCTGCTCTGCTGCTACATCTCCGCTCCGGCGATAATTAAAAAGACTGATATTTTTGAGGGATTCCATAGCGGCTGCAAAAACTGCGGCAGAAGGAAGGGCCGCGATTATACCCGGAAGCTGTGCGATATCACCAGGAGCGATGTGAGCGCCAAGCTGGGGTAGAATGGAAAGCTCCCAGGCGGGCCAGGGCAGATCGGCTGCGTCCATTCCCCGGGTATCAGGGGTAAAGGCCAGCGTTACCACAGGCTTTTTCAAAATGAAGGCATAGTCAAATACAATGCCGGACAAATCAGACAGCAGTACATCAGAGCTCCGCATGGCCTCAAGGGGGCTTGCATCCCTATCCCAAGAAACATGGGGATACGCCGAGAATTCTGCAATCAGCGCATCCAGCAGGGGCTTTTCCGCGGTAAAGCTCTGGGGATGGGGCCGGATACAGAGCGGATAACCTGCATCCACCAAGGGTTTGAGCAGCTCCGAACCAAAAAGGGCAAGAAGTCCATTTCTTCCCCAGGTGGGAGCCACAAGAATGCGGGGCAGGGCACCAGGCAAACGTGGCTGAGCGCCGTGCTCATTCTCTTCCCGTTCAAGGCTTTCTGCCAACACATCCATATAACAGCATCCTGTCTCCAGCAGTTTTTTTTCAGCAGTTCCCCGTAACGATTCCAAATGGCGCAAGCTCTGCATCTGGTGAGGGCCACTACACAGAATACTATCAAAATAATCAAAGGCATACAGTTTATAAAAGGCGGCATCCGTTATGGAATGCATGAGGTGAGCATAGTGCTTTACCCCCGGCGAGCGGTGAATCTGCAGAACATCCAGCCCAGGAGTTGTGAGAACGCACAGGTCTGCTTCCAGCATGTTCAGAGTGGCGAAGGCAGCGTTACCAGCGCCAATGTACCGGGCATCAATAGATTGCCAAGAACGAAGTAGGCCGGGGTCTGCCGCATCGGAGCACAAATAGACGGCTTTTTCTCCCATACCTTCCAGCGCTTCCAGAACTGGCCGAAAGGTGTTCCAATACTGTTTGGCCTCGCCATAAAAGACAATGTTACCACTTTCTTTGGGGGGGCGAAGGCCGCGCAAACGGTATTGCAGCTCGTTAAAGCGGTAGTAAAGGTTTTTTGCCGCAAAAAGCAGCGTCGCCGCCATACCGACAAACGCAGAAACAAGCATACTGCCGGTGCCGGGATCAAGGTAAGCATGAGCAGGTGTGGGGCATAGGCACAGCAAAACAAGGCAGAAGAGGAAAAATTTTTTACAATTTTGGGGGAAGGGGAAAAACCCCCTTTGAAAAGGGTGTTTTTCCCCTTCCCCCAAACCCCCATCCCCTTTTCCCCTAAACTTTTTAATTTGTTTCAGGATAGACGAATCTAGCGTAAACCATCGCGTCATAAAGGCTCCA
>JAVBJS010000064.1:0-11377 GCA_031546885.1 Desulfovibrio sp. | reverse complement strand
AGAACTTATCCATAAATAAGGAGAGCGTGTGGCAAGAGCAAGGAAAATGGCTTTTTTGCGGAGGGAGTGGACTCTTATGTCCTCGACCCAGAGCAAAAAAGGCATTTGACGCAGCTATTGACCGCGCACATCCTTATTTATGGATAAGTTCTTAATTCGAGTGTTACTTTTTGGGGGAGCTCTGCTCCCCCAAACCTCCTCTTGACTAATAACTGGATACCGCATGTCTGATTTTGTTCATTTGCACTGCCACAGTGAGTATAGCCTGCTTGATGGGGCCATTCGAATTGAGGATTTATGTACCCGCGCCAAAGATTTCGGCATGCCTGCTGTGGCTTTGACAGATCACGGCAACCTGTACGGTGCCCTGACCTTTTACCTTGCAGCCAAGAAAAAAGGGATTAAGCCCATTATTGGCTGTGAGGTCTATGTTTGCAACGACCACACCGATAAAACCTCAGAAAAAGCCAAATTGCGCTACCATCTTGTGCTTTTGGCGCAAAATGCTGTGGGTTATCAAAACCTGGTTAAACTTGTTTCACACGGTGCTCTGCATGGTTTTTACACACGCCCACGGGTAGATAAAACCTTGCTGCGCCAATATTCTGAAGGGCTCATCGCTCTTTCAGCATGCCTAGCAGGCGAAGTGCCGCGAATTTTCGCCCGAGAAGGCCTGGAGCCTGCCGTACAGATTGCCAAGGAATATGCGGAAATATTTCCCGACCGCTTTTTTCTTGAAGTCCAAATGAACGGCCTGAAAGAGCAGGAAGAAGCCAACGCGGGCCTTGTTGCCATTGCAGAACGCACCGGCCTCGCTCTGGTAGCCACCAACGACTGCCATTACTTGAATGCCGATGACGTGGATGCTCACGATGTTCTTTTGTGCATCCAAACACAGGCCAAGGTGGACGATGCCAAGCGCATGCGCTTTGGCACGCGGGAGCTGTATTATAAAAGCCCGGAAGAAATGGAAAAGGATTTCGCTCATATTCCAGATGCCGTCAAAAATGCGGGTACCATTGCTGCACTGTGCGAAGATTACAATTTTAACTTTAAAGACTACCACTTCCCGCAGTATGAATTACCGGAAGGAATAACACCGGAAGAAGAATTTCGCACTCTGGCCCGTGCTGGTCTGCAACAGCGTTTTGCCGCCATGCCGGACTCTATAGACCGCGACCTGTATACAGAACGCCTGGAACTGGAGCTGAACGTCATCTGCGAGATGCAGTTTCCCGGCTATTTTCTTATTGTACAAGATTTCATTAACTGGGCGAAAAATAACAACATTCCCGTTGGGCCAGGGCGAGGTTCCGCAGCAGGTTCTCTGGTAGCCTTTGCTCTTCGCATTACAAACCTTGACCCTATACCATACAATCTTTTGTTTGAACGCTTCCTGAATATTGAGCGTATCAGCATGCCCGATATTGATGTTGACTTTTGCGAAGACAAGCGCCAGCGCGTCATTGAATATGTGGGGACAAAATACGGTTCGGATTCTGTAGCCCAGATTACCACCTTTGGAAAAATGATGGCCAAGGGAGTTGTTCGAGACGTGGGTCGTGCGCTCGGCATGAGCTTTCAGGATACAGACCGCATCGCCAAGCTCATTCCCACCGACCTGAAAATGACCATTAAAAAGGCCCTGACCCAAGAGCCTGACCTTAAAACCCTGTACGACACAGACCCTGCCATTACCAAACTGCTTGATACCTCCATGCGTCTTGAAGGCCTGGCGCGTCACGCCTCTATTCACGCCGCAGGCCTTGTTATTTCTGATAAGCCCATGGCGGAATACCTTCCTCTTTATCGTGGTAAACGCGAGGAAGATATTGTTACACAATTTGACATGAAAATGGTGGAAAAGGTCGGCCTGGTCAAGTTCGACTTTTTGGGACTGCGTACCATGACGGTATTGGCAGACAGCCTCGACATCATTGCTCATGCGGGAAAAACTCCCCCCTGCCTGGATACCCTTTCTCTCGATGATGCCGCCACCTATAAGTTATATTCCAGTGGTGATACAGACGGCATATTCCAGGTGGAAAGCTCAGGTATGCGTCAGTATCTGCGTATGCTGCGTCCCACGGTATTTGAAGATATCATTGCCATGCTTGCCCTGTACCGGCCAGGGCCTCTTAAATCCGGCATGGTGGAAGAATTTATCAAACGTAAGCACGGTCAAGTCGCGGTGGATTATCCCCTGCCCTGCTTGGAAACCTGCCTCAAAGATACTTACGGCGTCATTGTCTACCAGGAACAGGTCATGCAAATAGCCCAGATTGTGGCGGGCTATACCCTTGGCGGGGCCGATTTGCTTCGCCGCGCCATGGGCAAAAAAGATCCCGAAGCCATGAGCCGGGAACGCTCAAAGTTCGTGAGTGGCGCTCTGGAGCGGGGGGTAGAAAAAGCAAAGGCCGATGAGATCTTTGACTTAATGGAAAAATTTGCTGAATACGGCTTTAACAAATCTCACTCCGCCGCCTATGCGCTTATTTCTTACCACACGGCCTATTTGAAGACGCATTTTCCCACAGAATTTATGGCAGCCCTTTTTTCTTCGGAAATGGGAGACCAGGACAAGATTCTCAAATACGTTGCCGCGTGCAAAGACATGGGTGTACAGGTTCTCTTGCCCACTGTGCAGACCAGCCAATGGAAGTTCACCGTGCACGAGGGCAACATCGTCTTTGGCCTTGGCGGCATCAAGAATGTCGGTGAAGAAGCAGTAAAAGAGCTTGTGGCAGCACGGGAAGAAGGCGGCCCCTTCACCTCATTGCTGGATCTGTGCTGCCGTGTCAACTCCCGCCGCATGACCAAGCGTGTTTTAGAAAGTCTTATTAAAAGTGGTGCTTGTGACTGTTTTGGCGTGACACGGGCAGGCATGCTTGCAGCCCTTGATCTGGCAACACAAAAGGCGCAAAGAAAAGCCAAGGAAAAAGATACTCGGCAAATTTCCCTTTTTTCCATGGTTGCCGAGCAGGTAATACCCGTTATTTCCGGCATCGGCTTTGCCGGGCCGGAACAAACCATGCCGGAATGGGATTCTGAACAATTTTCCCGCCATGAAAAGGAAGCCCTGGGATTTTTCTTCATCAGCCACCCGCTCATGCCATACCGCCGCGAAATGGTACGACAAGGACTGGTTCCCCTTGAAGAATGCCGTGATCTGCAGCCGGATGCGCCTGTAAAATGTGCTGTGCTCATCACAGGTGTGAAAGAGTTTTTTGACAAAAAGGGCCAGCGCTGGGCACTGTGCCGGGTGGAAGACCTGACAGCCTCTGCCACTGTTTTCTGTTTCAGCGCTGCCTATGCGCAATACCGGGAGCTCTTTGTTCCCGACGTGCCTCTTTACATGGAGTGCCGCATCGCCAGGCGAAAAGGGGAAGATGAGCCGGAAGTTCAGGAAGGTGAAGACCCACCCCTGCGCGAGGTAAAACTCTCCTGCGACAAAGTAATGCCCCTGGCCGAAGCCTGCGCAATGGGCACCTCCCCTGTATGCATTGAGCTTCCAAAGCCTCCACCTTCCGCCGAGCAGCTCGATGCCTTAAAAGAGGTACTGGCAAAGCATAAGGGAGCTGTGAGTGTTCATGTCATCATATCCCTTGAGTCTGCATGGTGTAAAATGGAGCTCTCTCCCCGCTATGCCGTACAACCAGGCCCGATGCTGGATCGAGATCTCGATGCATGGATGAGCGCCAACAGGCCTGCTAGTGAATAATTCCCATTCTAGTGCTTACTTGCAAAAGTAAGCACTACAAAATCCGACAGGATTTTGCGCCGACAGAGTCGGCGTGCCTATTAAAAATCAGTATGTTATACTTTTGTTATTTTTCGGAAACAGTGAAGTTTTATGCTCGAAATTTTAACAATTAGACACTACCTCAATCAAATTTAAAGAACATGTAGTTTAGAATTGATATAACCAACATCTCTCTTATTTTTACATCGCGGAAGCAACATGCGACAATTTCTGGCAGATTTGCATATCCACTCCCGGTTTTCGTACGCAACCAGCACAAAGCTCACAGTGCCGGTGTTGGCTGCGTGGGCACAGGTCAAGGGTCTTGCCGTTATTGGCACAGGAGACTTTACCCACCCCGGCTGGCGGGAAGAATTGCGTCAAACCCTTACCTATGAAGAGGCTACGGGGCTGTATACTATAAAAGATTCTACGGCTGTCGCGTCCCCTGCTCCTTTCCCTTTACCGCCAGAGCACACGGCAACGCCCACGCGCTTCATGCTTCAGGGTGAGATCAGCTCCATCTACAAACGGAATGGCAAGGCGCGCAGGGTACACAATCTTGTATATGTACCCACACTTGAAGCTGCGGAAAAATTGAGTCTGGCTCTTGGTAAAATCGGCAATCTGGATGCTGACGGGCGTCCAATTCTTAAGCTGGACTCGCGTAATCTGCTTGAAATGGTACTGGAAACGCACCCCGAGGCCTTTCTTATACCCGCGCATATTTGGACTCCCTGGTACTCCCTTTTTGGATCAAAATCCGGCTTTGATGATATTACGGACTGTTACGGCGACTTAACAGGAGCTATTTTTGCTCTTGAAACGGGACTCTCTTCTGATCCCGCCATGAATCGTTTATGGAGCGCTCTGGACAACTTTCGCCTCATTTCCAATTCAGACGCTCACTCGGCTGAAAATCTGGGACGCGAAGCAAACATTTTTTCAGGTCTCCCGTCGTATAGCGGGATGCTGCATGCCCTGAAAAACCCAGCAACCGCACAGGATACTACCTTTTGCGGTACAGTGGAATTTTACCCGGAAGAAGGTAAATACCACCTGGATGGGCACCGCAAATGCGGCATCACCTTTTCACCTGCTGAAACCCGCGCTGCCGGAGGCACCTGCCCTGTATGTGGCGGAGCCATTACAGTGGGCGTGCTGCACCGGGTAATGGAGTTGGCAGATCGCGCCGCGCCGCTTTATTCGGAAACTCAGGAGGTAGCCTCCCTTGTGCCGCTTACGGAAATTCTTGGTGAAATTCTGGGAGTCGGCCCTAAAAGCCGCAAAGTACATGAACTGTACACCAAGCTGCTGTCTCGCTTTGGTGCGGAACTCTGCATTTTGCGCAACACTGACACGGCGACTCTGGCAGAGTTTCTCGCTCCATTAGGGGAAGCCATTGCACGTATGCGTCAAGGCACTGTTCACGTCACCAGCGGATCTGACGGGGAGTACGGCACTGTACGGATGTTCAGCGAAGCCGAGCATCACGAAATGCACCGCAAAATAAATCTTCCTAAACGGCAGAGCAGAGCTTCGTCATGAGCACCTCCTTTCTGGACGGCATCCCTCCCCCCCCAAACAGCAAGCCCTGCCTGCCCTGGCTGGAGACTCTCTCGCCTGAGCAGGCATACCTGTGCTCAGCGCCCGGCCCCCTGCTTGTGTTAGCAGGCGCCGGTACCGGAAAAACTCACACCCTCACAGCGCGTATTCTCCATCTTCTCCACTGCGGTATTGCTGCACGCCGTATTCTAGTGGTAACATTTACGCGTCACGCTGCCCTTGATATGGATGCTCGCCTGCGACAATCCCTTGGAGCACACGCGCCTCTGCCCCGTACCGATACACTGCATCTCATCGCCCTTGCATTATGGCACAAAGCTCGCAATACCCCAATTTTACTCACACCGGAGCTGGCACACAGCACCTTTGACGCCGTCAATGCCGATTCCCCCGCTGTACGGCAGGGCGCTTGGCACAATATTTCTCAAGCGCGAGAGCGTATGACGGCACTCTCTCCGCAATATGCGGAAATGCTGCACCGATATGCACAGCACAAAACAGCATGCAATCTTGCAGATTATACAGACCTTCTGGAGTTCTGGTACAAGCAGGTAACCAACAAGACTTTTAACAGCCCGTGGGAGCATATTCTGCTGGATGAGGTGCAGGATCTTTCACCACTCCAGCTCGCGCTCGTGCGCTCTTTACTCTCCTCTGAAGAAGGTTTTTTTGCCACAGGGGATCCTGCCCAATCCATTGCCAGCCTTTATGATATCCCGGAGCAGCGCCTGGCATATCTGCAAAATCTCTGGCCCACCCTGCGCCGCATGCCTCTCACGCACAGCTATCGCTGTCCTCAAAAAATTGCCTATGCCGCGCAAAGCGTTTTATACACAGGCACACCTTCAGGTGCAGCCACAGAAGCCGCCGGTCTGCACAATACACAAAGTACACCCGCAAGCCCAGCTCTCTCGTCTTCTTTGCAGCCTGCGCCCACAGCAGAAAATCCCCACCCTTTCGCCTGTCCCCCTGTGCTATCGTACCCACAAAAAAGCGGTGCCGTATATAGTTTCTCCGGGGAGTGCGCAAAAACAGAAGCAGCCTGGATAGTAAAATGCATTCAGTATCTTACTGCTCCCCCCACCCCGGCAGGCATTCTAGCTTCACCAGCAGGCATTCCCTATGCCGTAGGCGATATCGCTATTTTCATCCGCACCCGCGACCTGGCTTACCCCTTGCGTGATGCCATCGTTCAGGCGGGTATTTCCGCTACCTTTCCCACAGGCGATTTTTTTGGGAATGACCCTCGAGTAACCCTTATTCTGAATATGGCAAAACGCCTTCTTGGCATTCCCATACCCTATAGCGCTGCCGAACACGCCATCCCCCCCTGCCCGGATACTGTTTTTACCAAAGGGCCCCTTGGCCTTGCCGCCTATTTTAGCGAAATATCCCCTTTTGATTCCCTGTTTTGGCATACAGAAGCCTTTAAAGCTCTGGCAAAGGCCTTTACAGCACATGGAGGGTGGACTGGCCTGCTAACCTGGATGCACCTGCAAAATGAATGGGAATACATGCAATCCCAAACGGAAGCTGTCCAGCTTATACCCATGTCTGCAGCAAAGGGCTTGGAATTTCCCATTGTATTTTTGCCCTGCCTGGAAGATGGAATTGTACCCTTCATCGGCCCGCACATGCTTGCCGGAAAAAGTAAAGCATACCAGTATAATATCCCAGAAGAGCAACGCCTCCTGCATGTAGCGATGTCACGCGGCACGGATGCTCTTTTTTTGTCGCACGCCAAACGAAGAACCTTGCATAAACATGAGCTGCGGCTTAAGCCTTCCCGTTTTTTAAACATAGTTTGAGGCTAGAGCAATTTAACTTTGAAGGCTTACCTCCCTATCGGAACAGATTCCGCAAGCGAGAAAAAACACCACCCGCCCCCGCTGTAGTCTCCTTGCCCGGCGCAGCCGCCTGACATGCCTCTTCGAGCGCACCGCAAGTGCCGGTATCCGTCAAAGGAACACAAGTCTCTCCCCTTGATGGCTCTATCAACAGCGGAACCTCGTTCAAAAAAGACAATTCTTCACTAAAGGGAAAAAGCGGCCCCAGATATTCCCGCTGATACTCGCGTGAGCATTCCCGCAGTGCCGGAAGATCGGCAAACTCATTCCACCACCATGCCTCATGCGGCCGCTCCAAACGCTCACATGCCTCCGCCGAAGCGTGAATATGAGCAAAGGCATACAAACCATGCAGGGCAGAGCAAAAAATCTTTTTGTTGTTCAGGTCACGCAGCCACATCAATTTAGGGGAATTTTGAGCCAAAAGGGTAAAGGTGCTCGAAATCAGGTCAGCATCATGAAGGAGAACGCCAGCAAAAAATTCCACAAAAGCACGTTCGTAAACAGCTTTGGTCTTTTTCAGATACACGGCCGTGCCCTGCAACGCCTGCTCTTTCCATGCAGAATCATTATACATCACCGCCATGCACAGATTTGTCGCATGCTGCCTGCAATCACTGTCCACATTGCTAAGACCATCACTCCTGCGAAAAAACCGTAGGGCAAGATCCGGTCTGCCACAGGCATAAGCGTCAATGACAGATGCAAGGTACACATTGTGATCGTTAATCCAGCTACCGCCTATGCGACGTTCCAACACAGGACTTTCTATGACCATAAAAGTCGGAACATCTTTCGCAAAACGATGTATTCCTCGTCGAAAATAACTGTAACGTATCTGATCCTCTATTCCTTGGGCCAAAAGCTCCGGCCGGCCGCTTTCCAAGGCGAAGCGCAAGGCAAAATCTCGAAGGCTGTTCTCCAGGTTCAAGCAATGGCTCGTAAAAAAGTTTTCTACCCTTGAAAGTGACTCAACATCTCTCAGCCTGTCTCCTTGGTTTTCGCTCTTTCGCTCCGGCGAACGAAGATACTCACGCAGCGAGCCTATATTCGGTGCCGAATACAAGGTGCCTGTCACCCCGCTATAGGTTATCACTCCGTCAAAGTCGCGCCACGCATCCAACAAAAGAGCCTGCAAGGTCTCAAAGTTCTTTGTCTTCTCTGTATAATATCCAATGCTTTCATAAAGTGCTTTCAGATCTTTCCCTGTAAAACGACCTTGAAACAGCGCAGCCGGAACAATCATACTCATACCTTCTCCTTCTGTGTACAGTAGTCCGGGACAGGCAGCTCCAGTCCACTACTTTGCTCGCGCAAGTGGTGCAAGCCATCACGCCAGTCAACCTCACGTTCGGCAGATGAAAAACACTCCGTGTACCAAGCGGCAACGCTGAGGGGAAAAACAGAAGAAACTTGCAGCCCTTGCAGTGCTGGAAGCGCAGCCCGGCATTCATCCACACAGGCAAGGATTTCAAGAAGCCCTGCAGGAGAGCGCTCCCCATCTACTCGTCGGGATATGGGCATAAATACCGATCCTATCCCACACGTTGTAGAAATTTCCGCCGGCAGGCGCTCACTCTGGCCGGTTTGCCACAACGCATCACGTACCCCACGCTCCATGGCAGGCAAATAATCTGTCATATACATACCCCCGTAAAGGGAAAGCCCATGCACCAGCGAAAGCAGCACATAGGAGCAAAAAAGCCCCGGCCTCAATGTTTTTTTTGTAAGCCCTTCCATAAGGGCCTCACGCTGCAAGACAAATGTATGTTCCCCGCAGCGCAATAAAGAGGGTTGCAACACATCAGGAAATAAAGGAAAACGCCTGCCTTTGGCATCCACCATCCAAAAAAAGACCGTTCCTCCTCCGCGCACTTCTCCATCCGCATCCACCCTCGCCTGCCCAGGGCTCCAACACCCAGACACACCGGTTAAATTCTCCAGAAGCTGCCCCCGCACCACAGGATCACACAGTAACAAGCTAAACAAGGAATCCTCAGCGGCGAGCTCTTCCATAAGTAATTCTGTAGCGATATCCTCAAGATCCAGAAAAGCAAGGAACGGCCCCCCAGGAAAACTACGCCACAACCGCGCATTGATGCGCGTTGCCTGATCCGAAAAGCGAGAGAGCGCAAAGATTTCATCCTGCTGTACTGCCTCCTCCAAAACCCGCATGGCTACATCTCTCTCCCAGGAAGCAAGGGATAGCTTTAACCACTGTTGCCTCGCGTTACGGCAATGTTCCGGCGTTAACCCTCGCGCCGTTCCTGCTAAAAGGTCTGACATGGAAGCTGGAAAAAGCGGAAGCCGAACCCAGGGGGTGTGGGCATCACCACGCCCAAGCAGTAGCCCACGCGGAAAAGAGTAACTTCTCAAGCTAACGGATGAGCAAGCCAAAACGGGGACAATCCGCTCTCCGGCATCTGCGGCTAAAATATCCGGCAGTCCGAAAAAATATGCCGACTGTACAAATTCCGGGTGCGAATTGATGCCATGGTGGTGTGCAGCAAGCACTGCGGAATCACGGCTCAGTCGAAGACGCATCGCCTCAGCCGCCGCATCACCCAGCAGACTCCGCGTTTTTTCCACCATAACACGGACAAGAGCGGCTGAAGGAAGCCTGCGTGCTGCTCCCTCGCTGTAATCTCTCCTGCGGGAAGTCACCTCGCCGATACTGGAGTCGCAAAAACGCGCATACCACGCCGCAACTCCGGGCAAATCGCGCAGAAGTCGTGTACGCATGGCTTCCGCAAGGGACGCGGTACTCATACTCGCCGGATAAAGCTCTCTGCTCATGGCGTGCGAATTTCTTGGTCAAACCTCTTCACAGGTGCTCCTTTCGTATACACATGATCAACGGTAAGTAAAAAATTAAAAGGAGGGTTCCAGCCTATTTTTCTGGCAGTATCCAAATTAAAAGAAATTTCAATATCAGACTCAAACCAGTTGGGAGCGTGACGCGGTGCAGTTCCATCCAAAATCATGACCAGTGCCTGCGCGGCAAATTCACCATCCTGTTCTAAATTTTCCTGATTAATATCCAGCAAAATTCCAGCAGCCACCCCGCCTGCGGTAAGCTGGGTAAAGGTAGGCACCTTATGCTGAATGAAGGGTTCGATGAGGTCTGGAATATTTTCTGGAATCAGTATCGAGTTGGTGGTAAGCAACATGGCATCCACCTGAGGTGCAAGCTTTTCATGGCAGGCAAGAAGGCGCTGGTATCCCAAAGCAGCATCCGGCACATAAAAATGGTCTGTGCAGGAAACAAGAGCCACCCCAAGGCGCTCGGCAATCTTTGTAATGGGGGCAACGCCAGCAACAGCGCGGCCACCTTGAGTGTCCTCATAGGCAATGCCTAAGCGCTTAAAATTAAAAAGCTTATGAAAAAACACCAATTGCCGCGCCCATCTGCCCGGCTCCACAGGAACATACACGTTATCCCGGCCAGAATCCAGTGGGGTCTTCATTAGCCCCGCGCCATACGCATCACTACAGCTAAGTGCCATCACCGGCACTGTGTGCTGATCCGTCACCATATCCATAGCCGCCCATGTGCCCATGGTGATGATCAGGTCTACGTCCTTGTCGTCACGCAGCCGCCTGTAAATTTCCGTGCGGTTACGTTCCCTGTGCGCAGCGTCCCAGCCTGCCGAGTAAAAGCCATTGGGTTGAAATTGCAAACGCGGCCACGGGGTTGCGGATAAAAAAGCCCACAATTCCGGGGCGGAACGGGGCAAAGGGGCATCTCCATCCCTGCGTAACTCCTGCGGGCCCGTCACAAGACCGCTTCGCTGCAAACCAACGGTAAGACCACGTAAGACCTGCGTGTAATCTGAATATTTCCCGCCTTCGACATAAATGACTCGCAAGGGAGGCGCAGCGGAACAAGGAACAACCATGCCGAAAAAAAATGTACAAAGAAGCCAGCACATTGCAGAAAGCATTGGGAGTGGAATACTGGGGGAGGGAACCCCAAATATTGCAGAAAGCGTTGGGAGAGGAATACTGGGGGAGGGAACCCCAAGGGTTTGAAACCCTTGAGTTTCCCTCCCCCAGACCCCCACCCTCCTGATCCACACTTTGCACACCGTACAGACAGTACAGAAAGTATGCCAACATACTGATAAAAAATGAACACTCATTTGAGCGTATTTACATTGGTGAAATACCCGAGTCGGGCACCAGACGAGAAAAATCCCTGCGTCACTCCCATGACGACGCC
>JAVBJS010000042.1:0-10525 GCA_031546885.1 Desulfovibrio sp. | reverse complement strand
GGAGGAAGAGGCGGGGGACACTCCCACTCATTGTCGGTGCGAAAGCGTTCCTCTGTGTCAGGAAATATTTTCTTTATGTTCTCCCACATGCTCGGCCCGGCAACCAGCGTGCCGGGGGCTCTTGGCGTCGGGCGGGGATCGCTATTTTTCTTATTCCCGCTACTTCCATAGCTGCCACCACTTCCAGGCGCGAAACGGCCGTAATCATCACGACGATGTTCCCACTCCTTCCAGGGTGCCGGTGCGCTGAGGCTGGTGTAAGCGGGGCGAGACGTTACACTGCGATACCGACCCTGTACGAGCACACATGCGTAAGCCAGGCATTTATATTGCTCATACTCTATCCGATGAAGGTGCTCAGTTCTGAGTATAGTCCCTTCCCCCCAGCGCATGAAATCACGATGCAGTTCCCCGGTCAAGTAGATCTCATACTCTATTCGTTGGCGGTCTTTTGGGCTTAATGTAGGTTGCTTTGCGCAAGACTCGATGAAGGTTATGACTTCTTCAATCTTACGCAGATGGGCCTCTTCTTCCTGCCGCGCTTTTGGATTCAGCCTAGGCAGTTTTTCTAGTGATCTTTGCAACTTGCCTATACGACCTGTTGTGGATAAATCATAGAACATTTCGTTGCAGGTTGCAAAAAAATCTTCCAGCCCTGTGCCTTTCCAAATGCTATTTAACGATTGATACATGATGATGCTCCTTGTTGTGGCGGTGCGCCGTTATTGATAGGAGCAAACATAGCAAGGAATCTGCAAAAAAAAAGGATGCTATACTTCAGTAAGTTTATGGTGAGTATTGAGCGCCAGTTCGTTCTGGCTGGGTCAGAATGGAGGCCATTGCACAATGGCCTCTAAGGATGCGCCAGCAGACGCCCGCAAGCGAGCAGCGCGGCGTGCCTTTATTTTAAAGCAGCTTCTGCTTTGAAATCATTCGATAAAAATTATGTCTTCTCTTGGCATTGAGCTCTTAAGAGATAGGTGCTCCCCTTTGATTGGACAGTCGGAAGACTTTTTAAGGGAAGACTAAACTGAATTTGCTGTATTGTGCAACGAACTCATGCTTATGATGAAGATGGAGTGGCAGTTCGTTCTGGCTGGCTCTGGTTATCTGCGAAAAAAAACAAAAAGCCGAACCATAACTCCCTAATTTCCTTGTGAAAAGGACACTAGGTGTTTTGATTCGGTTGATTTTACTTTTGGAGCGGGAGACGAGATTTGAACTCGCGACTTCAACCTTGGCAAGGTTGCACTCTACCACTGAGTTACTCCCGCGAAGCGACATAATTATCGAAACTGTTGTAAAAAATCAAGAGCCTGCATGCGATTTATTTTAATTTATAATAAATAAAAAAGTTTTGGAAAAAAGTGGGGGCGCTCTCGATAGTTATATCAATCTCTCCATTCTACTAACCTCCCCTTTATGTAGACCGCAGGGCGTAAAGAGCGGCCCCCCATAGCCCTGCCTGTTGGCTTTGCATATGCCATATGGGAAGATTTTTGAGCAGGTGCTGAAGTGTTTCTCCTGTTTCGAGTTCTTCTATGAAGACAGGGTGCTGTAGAACAGGAATGCGAGTGGCTATTCCCCCTGTAATGACAAGGCCGCCAAGGGCGAGGGTGTCAAGAATAAAGTCGCGGCAAGTGCGTGCATAAAAACGGGCGAACCACGCAAGAACTGTGTTGTGGTGAGGCCCAGGGGTGACAAGAAGTGGGCCAATCTGATCAGGTGGCAGGTTTTTTCCGGTATGAAAGGCGAAGAGACAGGCCAGCCCCTCGCCGCTAACAACAGCATCGCCAATAAGGAGGTTCTTGTTGGTATGCTTTTGCATAAAGGTGGCAAAGGCATATTCTTCCGGGCTTATAAAGGGGAAAAGGGTGTGCCCGCCTTCTGAAGCAATAATGCGGTTTATGTCCGGGAGAAGCAGGGCTTTACCACAGCCGGATCCGGCTCCCAGAACGGCAACGGGTTTGTCTGGCGAACGGGTATTACCCTTTTGAATTGTCACCATGCCAAGATGTTTTCTGAGTGCGGGGTGACTGAGGGCCGATAGAGCGGCCTGTCCCTGTGCCACAAAATCATTAACCATGGAAACATGGGGAATGCCCAGGGCTTGGGTAACTTCATCTGTGTGCAGGGTGAAGGCGATGTTGGGCGGGGTGCAGAGGTTGTTGGCAATGGGGCCGGCGGGTGCGAGACAGGCAAGGGCCGTATCGCTGGGGATGAACTGTGGGATATTGGCAAGATCACTCAGGAGTTCAGGAAAGGAACGGTATTGCTGCGTGCTGAACCAATGCTCCTTGACAAGGTGGAGAGAGGCGAGGGAGGCATCCTCGCCATCCACATGAAAGAGGGCAAAGCGGCTGTTGGTAGCTCCAATGTCGGCTGTAAGTATGTGTGGCATCTGCTTTTACTACCGGAGATAGGAGGTGTCGCGGTCTTGCGGTTCCACTTCGCCAACGAGCTTGCGAACATTCGGCTTGTTGGCGGGCAGCGTGAGAGCGGAAGGAGTGCTGATTCCGGGCAGGCTGGCACTGTTGGTAATGGATTGCATGGTGAAAATATTATCAGCGCGTGCGCTGAAGGCATCCAGATCAGCACGGCACCTTGCCCAGAGCAGAACGCCGGATATGGGGCGCAGGGTTGCAACACCCTTTGTTTCCATGCCCTCAGCAAGCATGGCGTCACTGACGCACTGCGGTGCTGCTTCCCGGTATTCAGCCACAATGCGGGTGTCATCAACAGGGTTGGAAGACCAGCGTTTTGCCAGCCACAGCACTGGGGTTTGTCGTGAATTTTGTTGCCAGAGCTCACTAAACCAGTCACCCTGACTAATAACTGGCCGCATCTGGATAGTCCAGCGTGTGCCGTTGATGATGTTATCGCTACTGAGATAGAGGGAGTCTGGCGACTTCCAGGATTCTGGTGAAAAGCGCCAGCTATTTCGAGGAAGACTGCTTATGATGGTGTGTGCCGTTTGGGTAAGGGGGCCTGTAGTGTCGGCAGCGTATGCGGCAAAGGAGAATTCTGTGAAAGGCTGTAGGGTAATGAGCATTTCATTTGGTACAGAAACCCATTGCCGCCCTGAGGCTGCAAGGGTCAGAGGTGGGGCAACATCAATGCGGATATCAGTTACGCCTGTAGAGTAAAAGCTTTGCGCGCTTGCCCCCGTGCGGGCGGGGGTGCAGGCGGATGTTGCCATGAGGGCGGTAAGCAGGGCGAGCAAGAGAGGAATACGAAGGGACATGGCGGTTCTCCATGAGGTTTCGAAGAGTTGTTTTTTTCTGGAGCTGTGAATGCTGGCATACGTTATTGCAATGGCTTATTTGTCAACAAAATTCATGGTATATCGCTCAACGGGGGCGAAATCATCCGTGAGGGGGGGAACGTCTGTGGGAATGGGTTGAGTCCATTGCTGTTGCAGCATTTTCGCAACCTGAGGGTACCGGGCCAGCTCGTAAGCATCGGGCAATGGCCGTGCTGTTCGCAGGCCCATGAGCATAACATTTTGTAAGCGCTCTCCCTCCTGAGGGTTTTGCACGGGCAGCACAATCAGTTGGTCAAAGGAAGAGGCAAAAGCGTGATAAATGGAGCGAAAGAGGCGCCCGTTATCGCCTTCAACCGCAGTAATAATGTTCATGAGTACAATGCCGTCCTTGCTGAGAAGGCTGTGAATTTTTTGTGCTGCCTCCTGCGTTCCTACGTGAAAGGGCACCGTATAGTGTGAATTGAATATATCCGCAAAAATGAGGTCGTAGGGGCCATAAGAGTTTTTTTTCTGTTCGGCATAGGCCCGATTGAGAAAGGTGCGGGCGTCTTCATGAAAAATATGTATGCGCGGATCATTGCTGGGAGCCCAAAAATAATCTTGAGCTGCCTTGGTAATGCCCTTGTCAAGCTCTACAACATCAAGTTGTAAGGGAAAAGCCTTGGCTGTGGGAGTTGGAATTGTGAGGGAAGGTGCCGCCTGTACGAGTTTTTGTGGTATATTTTCTTTTTCATAAGGAACTGAAGTGGCTGCCAGTCCGCTCTCTTTAGAAAAAAGCCATTTGGGAACAGAATAGCCCCCGCCACCCAGCATGAGAATACGTTGGGCCTGAGGGGTGAGGGCAGTACCTATGGCGTAATACTGGGTATACTGAAAAACCAGCTCGGTCGGATTATCAAAAAAAGCGGCAGATTGATAGCTGCCGGGGTTGGTCATGAGCAGGCGTACTGCCCTATTGTGCAAGGTTCCTTGCTGAATTCGTATGGTATTGTAGGCAGTTTCAATGGTCGGCTCGCCTTTTTCCGCTTGTGCGCTGGCGTAGAGAGTAGAGGCAGTGATTCCGGCGGCAATAAGTAGAAGCAGGCTTAGTTTCGGCAGAAGGGGCTGTACTCGAATGCACATGGCGGCGGCAATGAAGCAGGCCGCAACTCCCAGCGTAATGGTGGTGCTGCCGAACCAGGAAACAAGGATGAATCCCCCTAAAAAGGTGCCAGCAATGCTGCCCACAGTGGCAACGGCATTGAGCTTGCCGATGATGGCGCCAGCGTTATCGCTGTGGGTAATGGCAAGGCGGGTGGCGTAGGGTGAAACCATGCCGCAAAGAACGCTGGGGGCGGCAAAAAGAACAAGGGCTGCAATGATGGCGGCAAGGTGTATGGAAGGAATTGCTTGCGAAAGTACTTGTAAAGTGAAGGACTGAATACAGGCTGTTATAATGACGCATATTGCCGCCGCCATAAGGATATTGGCAAGCAGAATATGAGCCTTGCGGTATTGCTCCGCAGCATGAGAATTGCTTTTCCCCTGCTTGTTCTTGTCCGGCAAGGGGAGGCGCAGTGTTGCATCTGCCAGCCTTCCGCCAAGCCAGTATCCGAGGCTTAGGCTCGCCAGAATAACGCCGATGAGGCTTGTCCAGACAATGACAGAGGTTCCAAGCCAAGGAGCAAGTAGGCGAGCCCCTACCATTTCAAGCACCATAATGGCGAGGCCATTTAAAAACATAACCAAAATTAGCATAAGAGTCCTGCGGGTGCTGTGTTGATAATGCAGGTGTAACGGTATATGGCGAAGGGATTTTTATCAAGGGGATGGATAGGCCGTTTTGCGGAAAGGTAGATTAAGAACTTATCCATAAATAAAGATGTTCGCGGTCAATAGCTGCGTCAAATGCCTTTTTTGTTCTGGGTCGAGGACATAAGAGTCCACTCCCTCCGCAAAAAAAACATTTTCCTTGCTCTTGCCACACGCTCTCCTTATTTATGGATAAGTTCTTAATACCAAGGCATGGTAACACTGCGGTCTTTTTGCTTTCTGACTATGTGAGGCCATTGTGCAACAAACTCTGGCAACTGCTGTGCAATCGCCAGAGTTTGTTGCAGCGCGCAACGAGCTCTATGTCAGAAGGCAAAAAGACCGTAGTGTCACCAGGCCCTGGGGTGTCGTTAGAATGCTTTGTCGTTTGCTATTCTACGTTCCTCTTCTCGCTTACCATGTTCATCCTGTGTGTTTCGGGGGGTAGGAATAGTGTCGCGTGGTGAGAAGAGGGTATCGCGGACATTTTTATCCATTTGCTGTGCTCGTGTTCCGGGTGCGGGGCTTGCTATCCAGTTTTGTATGACAATACCCATATCACTGGCGAGGGCTTTGGCAATGGCATGCATGGGGTCGGATGGCAGGCGTGTTTTAACGGCAAAGAGCACATAATCGTTCAAACGTGAAACGGGTATGATTCCGCTTTGTGCCATAGACCAGATGAGCTGGCCTGAGCGGGCATCATGAACTTCCACTTGCACGGCAAGCTGAGTATCGCTGGCTGTGCCACCGGGGTAGATGTACGTTACAAAGCCCCCTACAACCAGTTCTGCCCCTCGCAGGCGAGCCAGTTGTATAGCGCGGTCACGGCGATACGGAGTATCATCACCGGTAAATTCTATGGAGGGGAAGAGCTGCATGGTTGTCCATGTTTGCCAGAATATTCTCGATATGGTGTATCCAACAATGCTGGGATTGGGCATTTCCTGGGTTACGCGAAAGGGAATGAACAGCACATTGAGATTGCTTTGTCCGGCACCGCTATCGCGGGCTTCCACATGTACTTCAGGGGGATTGCGATGTACCCACTGGTCGCGGTAAATAGTCGTTTTTCTTCCAAGGCCCATGTCAACATGCTCATCAATGCCTTGCGCTGTGGCGCAGCCAGAGAGAAGTAAAAGCAGAAAGCAGCACAGTAAATGTTTCATAATTTCCTCATGGCGTGGTAAATACCGTTGCAACGGTCTCTTGCGGCTGCATGGTGAATGCGCGGAAGGAGTTGGCACGAGAGCAGCAAAGACACGCTTGCAAATATCATGCCTTTTTCTTGGGGCTTGTCCGTGTATAAAGTTGCATTATAGTTATTGCTCATACTCTCGCAAGGCTTCTTGCGCGGCTGCCAGTGTAGGGTCAAGGGTAAGGGCAGCGGTGAGATAATGGCGGGCTTCGTCCTTATTATTCATGCGCTTATGGCACATGCCAAGGTTTTGAATATCCATGATGGAACCCTTGTCCAGCCGGGAGAGAATGTCTTGAAAGTCCGCTGCGGCCTCGGCATAGCGCTCCAGTTTGAAGAGGCAGACACCACGGAGATTGAGGTATTCCTTCATGTCAGGGCAAAGGGTTGCTGCACGGTTAAGGCCCGGCAGAGCAAGTTGCCACTCATTTTGCAATGTGTGGGTGTAAGCGTGATAAAAAGCTGTCAGAGCTTTGGCATCATTTTCTGGTTGAAGCGGCTCTGCCACACTGAACCACTGGCGGGCAAGGGCGAAATCTTCGGTCCGCATGGCGAGCATCCCCTTGAAAAAGGGAACAAAATGCGCATTCGGATAGACCTCTGCCAGCACCTGTAGAGCCGCCGTAGCAGTGGCTGCATCCGCTTCCTCAGTAATCATACGACCGATAAAAAGACCGAGAGAAGCGTTTTTGTCGCGCTCACGGAAGTGGAAACCAGGAATAATATTGTAATGGCTAGGAACACCGGTATCGGGATTTGTGGTTGCAATGCTGTATAGGGAAAATCCCTTTTGGCGAAGGTTAGCTGCAAGGGTCAACAGCTCCTGTAGAATATCATCAGATTCCAGATTTGGCAGGGTATTTAAATGAACAACAGGGCCTTGCTGGAGCCATTGTATTTCTTTCACAGCAGCATACTTGGGCAGGCCGGAGGCTTCATAGCAAGCATTGGTGCAGAAGTCTCCCGCAAGTTGGGCCACCTCTGTCAGAGCGCGGATAGCTGCCTTTGCGGGGCTTGCGGCTGTTCCGGCTGTGTAGACTATTTCAGAGGTGGCGGGAAAGGTGGAGGCGTCCATAGCAATGGCAGCCACAGTGGGAACGGGCATCCCAAGGGAAAAATCCTTGAGCAACACAGTGATGCCGTTGTCTTGAAATTTTCGCAGGAGACCGGCAAGAATGGGGTCATGGATGTGTTCATGGCTTGTACTGATGGTGGGAAGAGGGGTGGCGGCTGCGTCAGCAAGGCAACAGACATGCCGTTCCACCAATTCACAGGCCCCCTGTAAAATGGATTCGACATCGGTATTGCCGGCGGAGGAACCGTTAAATTCCCCAAGCTGCTTAAAAAGATCAAGGGGAACGTAAATTGTGGCGTTATCAATAATGCGCGTTGCAGGAAAAAAGAGCCACGTGCGCAGATTCAACAGGCGTTCGGCTTGCTCTGGAGAGATAGTGTCGTGGCAAGCGGCGATAACTTCTTGTATATCAATAAGATTGTTCGAAAAACGCTCCTTTGCCTCGCTCCAGGTGGCGCGTACCATTTGCGGCATACGCTTCCAAAATGTGAAAAAGCCATACCGCTCCATGAGTTCCATAAGGGCCGAGGCTTCCGCCTGCGGAAGGCTTGCTCCCTTGCCCATTTGTTTGCGCGTGGGCATGACAGATCGGGCGTCTGCCCCGCAAACACTCACAAAAACAGGAATACCGAGGCGATTGACATCTATGCGGCGAGTTTCGGCGAGTATGGAAATTTCAAGTGACTCCAGTTTACTACGAACGCGAGTCAGAGTTTCTTGCGGGCTGATAGCCTTATCTTGATCTGTAGAGTATGCTTTGGGGCAGGGAAGAAGGTGAATCATATTCAGTGAAATTCCTTGAAAGTTATTGGGGGAGAGTGGAAATATACATGCGGCGCGTGCGAAATTGTGAGGGTGCCAGTTCAGGCCAAACCCATGTATCAGCATGGGCGGCATCGGCGCTGAAAGCATGGCTTGCAAGGGTTGCCTTGCGGTTGAGCAGGGTATGAGGAAAGGAAAGTACAGGTGGCCCCTCTGCCACATGGAGAATGCAGCCGCTTTTTTGTTGCGGCGCAAGGTGGGTAACAAGCGCATGGAGTGTTGCTTTCGGCAGGGCGTAGGGTTGCTCGATGCCAGCAAGCTCAATGGCTGTTAAAAGCGCCGCATTGTGGGGAAATGGAGCGGCTCCCTGTGTATGGTTCTTGTGCGGGAAAGCCAAGCTTTCGCTGGAAGGGAAGCAGTTAGCTTCAGAAGGGGCATCCGGCAGCAGCAGGCAAGGAAGGATGGTGGGCACACCCGCAAGAATGGCAGGCATGAGGGCGGCTAAGAAGCAGGAAGCATGAGGGTAGGACGCATCACATACAATGAGAGCGTACTCCATGGGCGATTCTTTTTCCCATAGGGAAAAACCTTGGGGAAAGATGCGGGTGCGCTCTTGCACATGGCGTTGTTCTCCCCAGAGCACATGGAGACGGCTTATGGTAAGCTTGAGGGTGGCACGCTCTTGTGGGCCAAGCGCATCATAGGCATTTGCCATGTGCGTTTCATGGATGGCGTACTCATTCAAGTAAGGGGGCCAAAGGAGAGCCGTGGGCGACTCGGAATTATCACTTGGAGGGGGGGCTATAGTATCGGGCATGGCAAAGGAATTCGTGCTTATTCTTCTTCGTCAGCTTGATTTTGGGTGAGGCGTGGAATTTCTCGCCCGCCCTTTTCTAATTCATCCAGAAATTTTTGACGGCATTCATAGCTGCAAAAAACATGGTTTTTTGTACCGTCCTTGACTGAAATGCTTCCCTCTACATCCACATAACTCCCGCAAATGGGGTCTTTAACCATTTCGCCCCTGGCAACTTTACGATCCTGCTCCTTTTGATCTGCTTTGGCCTTAACCCCCCTGTCATTGGTAACAAGCTTGTAAAGGACAATGCAGGCAAGGGCTATGATAAGAATTTTCCACATGATATTGCACCTTATAAATAAATTTACGGGAAAGGCTTCAGAAAATCCAGAAATACGGCATATGCAGTAAAGGTGCAAGTGCCGGTGCGCAGTGCGCTTTACCCTGGCTGAATATGCCGCTGTAAAATCTCTTCAACCGCTTTTGTCCCAAACTTTTTACAAATTTGCGCGGCATTGAGCGGAAGAGCCGGAGGGTAACGCCTGTCAATAATCATATGCATGGCTTGCTCAAGGGCCGTGCTATCTACATTCCCCCACTGCATGGCGGGAGTAAAAAGGGGAAGGCGCTGGCACATTTCCGAAGAAACGGGGCCGAGTGAATAGGGCAAAGGGATACTGTTATCTGCTGTCATATATTCCATATTGCCGGAATAACCCGTGGCGATAACTGGCTTGCCATAGGCCATGGAGGCAGAGATGCCAAGGCCCCATCCCTCACAATGATGCGCGCTGATGTAGGCATCTGTAACCGCGTGCAGAGCTGCCATTTCTTCGCGGGAAAGCTCTTCATCAATGGAGACAACGCCTGGTAGCGCGGAAACATCCAAGCTTACCCTATATTGTTTTAAAATAAGGTATACAGGAAATATTGTCTGAGATTGCACCTTGGCAAAGGCTGTCAGTAATGTTTTGATATTTTTCCGCGGATTAATCCCATCAATAACTGCGAGGAAAAGGGTGTTTTTTTGCGTATTTCTCACTGGCTTGCGTATGGAAATCCGGCTCAATTTTTCTGCGATCCGTTCTTGCATGTGGGCTAGAGCAGCGGGTGAGAGCGGTATACGGCGCACCACATGGGGAATAACTGCCACGTTAGAAAAATGCGGAAGCATGCTTGCTTGTGAAAAATGAGAACATGTCCAGATTTCTTGGACATTCTGCAAGGTTTGAATGTATTCTGCCGGTAAAATATCCCCCTCCCAAACCGCATAGGCAATAGTGCGCATACTGACAAGACAAGGGTGCTTGGAAAAGATATGGGGAAAATTTAGCGGATCATCATGTAAAATAGCGAGTTGTGCTTTTTCCGGCGAGTCTGGCTCTGTAATGACGGAATGTCCGAGCGCCGTAAGACACCGGATATATTCAAGCCCTGCCTCGCGGTGGCTGATATAGTGGCTTAAATGGTAATAGATATACATGCGCTTGGTATGAGTTTTGAATAAGAACTTATCAATAAATAAGGATGTTCGCGGTCAATAGCTGCGTCAAATTCCTTTTTTGCTCTGGGTCGAGGACATAAGAGTCCACTCCCTCCGCAAAAAAACCATTTTCCTTGCTCTTGCCACACGCT
>JAVBJS010000035.1:0-5767 GCA_031546885.1 Desulfovibrio sp. | reverse complement strand
TTTGTAAGAATGGAGTTTGATATGCGTTGCTAAGCAACGACTCACAGTGAGGGGTGCAGGGGAAATCATTTCCCCTGCCGGGAGTCCAGAGGGCAGAGCCCTCTGGTTCCCCTCCAAAGTGTTCTCATTGGTAAAGTATTTACGGAGTTTTTATGAAAGACATGTTTTCTCGCCGCAGCTTTATGAAATTGGCCAGCACTGCGGTTTGCGGTGGTGCTGTTAGTGGTGTGTTGCAGCCAGGGATTACGGAGGCAGCGAGCCAGACGGCTGTGCCGCGTGCGCCTGAGATGCTGCGAACTGTGCGGGGCTACTGTCCCTTTTGCCAGTCGCGCTGTACGTATGACGCGCATATTGCGGGCGGAAAAATTAAATACCTGACGGGAACGCCTGAGAATGAATGGACTGGCGGTGGTATGTGCCCCAAGGGTATGTCTATTGTTGAACTGATGAACAGCCCGCATCGGGTAACGGAGCCATTACTGCGGGAGGGAAATGCCTGGAAAAGCATTAGCTATGCCGCGGCTATTGACTTGGTGGCGGAAAAGCTGACTGCGGCAAAGGCGAAGCATGGCGCGGGGGTGGACAAACGCCTGGCGCTGACGGCAACGCTGTGGGATTGCCGGGAAAGTGAGCTCGCGGCGCTGATGACCATGCGGTTTGCAGGGTGCATTAATATCATGCCCCCGGGTGAGGTGTGCATCAGTACGGCCTCCAATACTCTTTCTACCTTGCTTGGCAGTGGCAATTCCACAACAACGGTGGATGAGATTGTCAAGGCGGAAACACTTGTACTGTGGGCCGCCAACCTGACAGAGACGTATCCGCCGTATACGCGGTGGTTGGATAAGGCACGCCGGGCCGGTGTCAAAATTATCTATGTAGATTGCCGTAAAACGAGCACGAGTAACTTTTGCTCAACGCAGTACAGCCCAAAACCAGGAACGGATGGGCCTTTGGTACTTGGAGCCATACGGTGGTTGATAGCCAATGATGCCGTTGACACGGATTACGTTGCAGCAAACGCCGCTAATTTCGAAATGCTGAAGAGTGATACGGATATTTGGCCTGTTTCGGCTGTGGCAAAGGCAACAGGAATGAGCGAGGCGTCAATTACAGAATTTTATCAGACCCTGGCCCGGAGCAAACGTACGGTAGTGTGGATGGGGGGAGCACTTTCCCGCTATAGTAACGGCATGACGACTATTCGCTCCCTCGTGGCCTTGCAGGTGCTGCGCAATAATTTGATGGGAAGCGGGCAAGGTTTGCTCACCATGGAAAGCGGCAAACCGGAGGGAGAGAAAGAATTTGTAGACCATATCTGTGGGCCTGCCTCTGGGCAGGGAGTGAATTTTCGCCGTCTTTTGAGTTCCATGAATAAAGATGAAATTGATGTGCTTTTCCTTAATTCGAGCTATCGCCGTTACCCGGACTGCAATGGAGTGCGCGATGCTCTGCGTAAGGTGGACTTTGTTGTCCATAGGGGCTTTTTCAAAACAGAAGAGCTGGATGTTACGACACTTTTTATGCCTGCCGCCTTTTCACCCGAGAGCCAGGGCTCGCACTACGGTGCTGAAAAACAGATTGTCTGGCGAGAAAAATGTGTGGATGCGCCGGGATCTTGTGTTGCCGACTGGCAGTTTTACCGCGATGTCGGGCGCAAAATAGCTCCAGATAAGTATCCCAAATTTGAAACACCGGAAGAACTGTTTACTATGTTCAATACGATTGTGCCCGAGTGGAAGGGAATAACTCTTGAGCGGTTGCGCAAAACCCCAGGGGGGCTCATTGGCCCCATAGAAGAGCTTGACGGGCCGGAACAGCCAGGGTGTATTTTTACTGACGGTAAATTTAAAACGCCGAATGGTAAAACGGATTTTGCTCCCAAGCTCCTTGGGCCTCTGGTGTGGCAGCCTCCCAAGGGGAATCCGGCGGAAAAAAATGCAGACGTCAAATATCCACTGACGCTCATTCAAGGAAAACTTGTAACGCAGTGGCAGCAAACGCTGACCAATTTTGCCGCGTCCTTGGCCCAATTCAATGAGGGGCGCTTTGTGCTGGTTCATCCTGAAACAGCGAAGAAGGCGGCCGTGGTCAATGATGAGATGGTATACCTTGAGACAGCCTTTGGCAAAATTCCTGCAAAGGTACGTGTTACGGAAGAAATTATTCCAGGGGTTGTTTTCACTCCTTCGCACTATACCGGGACAAGCCCCTATGCAAATACGCGGGCAGAGCCGATTAATACAATATTACCAAGCTATTGGGATAGAGTTTCTGCACAGTTTAACGGTCTTGGGTGTACGCTCTCCAAGCAAAATGGGAGGGGATAACCATGCCACGTTATCGAATGCTTATCGATGCGGATAAGTGTATGAATTGTAAGGCTTGTGTGCTTGGCTGCCAGCAGCGGAACGAGGTTCCCTACGGGTTTTCGCGGAACTGGATACGTAAAGATGTCAGCCTTGAGCATAAGTATGGCTGGGCCTTTCAGCCCGGCGGCTGTATGCAGTGCGCCTCTCCTTTGTGCGTGGAGGCCTGCCCCACCAAGGCAACCTGGAAAGATCAGGATGGTGTGGTGGTGGTGGATTTTAAGCGCTGTATTGGTTGCGGGGGTTGCATTGAGGCTTGCCCGTATGATGCCCGGCATCGTGATCCTGTCCACGGAATTGCGGATAAATGCGACTATTGCGCTTCCACTCGTCCTTTAGGGCTGGAGCCTGCTTGCGTGCAGCTTTGTCCCACACGAGCGCGTATTTTTGGGGATGATACAGACCCTGCCTCGGAAGTGAGCAAGGTGCTGGCAACTCATAAAATAGTTACTGTGGAATCCGTAAAAACACCCACTGCACCCACCCTTGCCTACATCGACAAAACAGTGAATACCGCGTGGCCTCGCCCGGTAACTGTGCCAACACCTCTTGCGCTTATGGGCCCCGTGGCAACGGGCATACGTTGGATTGGCGGCTTTGCCTTGCTGGGAATACTTGGGGTGTTTGTGAAACAGTTATTGCTTCCTTCCGATGAGGAACCCCATGGGGATGCCAAGCAGAAGGCTGCCGAAAACAGCACCGCGCAAAAGGCTTCGGGCAAGAGTGCTGCACAAGGTGCGCAGGCTGAAAAGAAGACAACAGGACAGGGAGGTGCCGCATGATCCGCAGACACAACACGAGTGCTCTTGTAATGCACTGGGTTAATGCTCTTTTTTGGATACTTCTGCTGGGCAGTGGTTTTGCTCTCCTGGCCAATCCTGCTGTGCAGCCTGTTGGCGCATGGTGGGTAGGGCTTTGGCAAAACCTTATGGGCGAGGCTGGCCTGCTTTTCTTTCACATGATTCTTGGTGCGGTTTGGGCTGTGGTATATTTGCTCTACTGCCTTTTTTTCACCAAACGGGATGTTATACCGTTTTTGCGTGAAATTACGGACATTTCCCTTGTTAAGGATATGGACTGGTGCTTGCGCAAGGGGCTTTGGTTGATTCTTGGTGCCAAAGGAATGCGCAAGATGGGCCTTGATCCCCACCTTCCGCCGCAAGGATTTTATAATGCAGGGCAAAAACTTGTTGCCGTTGTGGCGGTGCTTGCCAGTCTTTTGTTGGTTATAACGGGGATAATTCTTTGTTATTCGCGCTTTACAATGGGCTTGGAAAGCATTGTGCAGTGGTCGTTATTGATTCATTTGTGCTGCGCTGGGCTCATGGCAATTCTATTGCCAGTTCATATTTATATGGCGGCTCTTGCTCCTGGCGAAGGGCCAGCCCTGCGGTCTATGATTACGGGGCATGTTCCAGAGGAATTTGTAAAGCATCATAATCCCTTATGGTATGCAAAACTTGCTGCTAAGGAAGGGGGAGTGCCCAAGGATTCTTCCGGCTCGTAAGGATTTTTGCGAATATATAAATTTGCAATGGCTTGTTTGCATTTGTGTAAGCACTTACTCTACAACCCTTTATTGAGGAGCTTTTATGAAGAAGATTCCACGCATTCTGCTGGCGCTTGGTATTTTTTTAATGCCCACGCTGGCGCAGGCCATGCCGCAGGTGTATGCCACAGGCACAACCATTTATAAGCCGGAAAAATGCTACAATGGCTTTACCATGGTGGCAGGCGGAACACCTCGCATGGTGGATATGAATGGTAACCTTGTGAATGACTGGTCTGCCAGCGGTGCAAACGGGTTTCCTGCAAAGCCGTTGCCGGGCGGAAGTATTCTTACCACGGGAAAGCGTTGGAAAGGGCTTGTGGATGATGGTTTGAGTCTTGTTCAATTGAGCTGGGATGGCAAGGTTGAGTGGGAATATCGTAATTTTCTGGAAGTAGATAATGACGGAAGCGCTCCGGCAGAACAGAAAAAGATATGGATATCTACCCAGCATCACGATATGCAGGCACATGGCACTCCCGTGTACTATGTTCCCAATGCCCCTATGCCAAAGGACGGCAAGATGTTGGTGCTGGGGCACGAGTGGTATGTGAACAAGGCACTGAACGATAATTTGCTCATGGACGATATTCTTTACGAAGTGGACAGATCGGGCAAGGTATTGTGGAAGTGGCGCGCAGCCGACCATTTTGCTGAGTACGGTTTTGATGCGGATGCGGTGGCAGCTATTAAAAGGTGGAAGCCGGCTTCTGAGAAAGATGCGAAAAATGGTTTTGACTGGTGGCATCAGAATTGTGCTTCCTACCTTGGGCCCAACCCGTACTTTGACAAGGGTGATACCCGCTTTCACCCGGACAATATCATTCTTGACTCACGCGAAGCCAATATCCTTGTAATTATTGATCATGCTACCGGCAAGGTTGTATGGCGCGTAGGCCCAGACTTCACCAAGGAAGACGATGCAAAAATCAAGCAGATTGTTGGCCCGCACCACACGCATATGATTCCTAAGGGTCTGCCTGGCGAAGGGCATGTCATGCTCTTTGATAACGGTGGGCAGGCTGGTTATGGTAAGCCCAATGGCCTGAGCACAGACGGGCATCTGACCGTTCAGCGTGGATATTCCCGCGTTGTGGAGTTTGACCCGGTTACCAAGGAAATTGTTTGGGAATTTTCCGTTAAGAATCGTAAAAAGCCTTGGGTTCTTTTTGGATATTTTGAATACAGCCCCTTCATCAGCTCTGCACAGCGTCTGCCTAACGGAAATACCCTCATTTGCGAAGGTAGCAACGGGCGTTTCATTGAAGTGACCAAGGAAGGCGAAATAGTGTGGGAATACCTTTCCCCGTATCCCGGCAATATCCCCGGCACCACCTACAGCTATCGGGCTTATCGCCTGCCGTATGAGTGGGCTCCAGAAGCTGCACGCCTCCCGGAAGTTCCTGTAACTCAAATGGATGTGGCCAAGTTGCAGGTGCCTAATGATAAGGGGCAAAAGCCTATAGTTGACCGCGTGGTGAAGAAAGGGGAAACCCCTGCCGCCACCCCTGCTGCACCCGCAGTAAAAGCCGGAAAAGCCGCTGCTGCCGCTGAGGAAGAAGAATCCTCGGCAAATTCCATGCCTAAATATTAGAGTAAATTAGTATGAAATAGTCTAAGAAGGATATTAATTCCTGTGGTGTGCATGAGGGCCCTGGTAGGCCCTTTGGAAACCCCGGGCGGTAATATCTTCTGCATACCTAACAGATGAGATCGTTGCACAATGCAACGATCTCTGGCGATTGCGTAGCAAACGCCCGCAAGCGGACAGCGCAGCGTGCCTTTCTTTCGCAATCCGCTCCGGTTGCGAAAGCATGTTAGAAAATTATGTCTTATTTTTCAGCTGGAT
>JAVBJS010000082.1:0-13362 GCA_031546885.1 Desulfovibrio sp. | reverse complement strand
CAGAGCAAGCGCTTTATTTATGACTACCAAAAGTGCAGAACTAACACACGCTACGCTGCCCGCAAGCGGACAGCGTAGCGTGCCTTTCTTTTAAATCCCGTTTGGGCTTTAAAAGCATGTTGAGAGGGCATATCTTCTATTGTGTTCCGGTCCCGGGTAAAATTTTGAGGCAATTACTGCATAAAATATATTTGAGTTCGTTGCATTGTGCAACGAACTCAATTTGTGGATAAGGAGGGAGGGGGTATGGGGGAGGGAAGATATGCATCCTCTGCTTCCTCCTTATTTAAGAAAAAAATCTTACGCCTGCGCCGCATCGGCTACCGTGATCCTGAAAGCGGCAAACGGTACGAGTTCCTCACAAACCATTTTCGCCTTTCTGCCAAAACCATCACTGACATTTACAAAGAGCGCTGGCAAATCGAAATTTTCTTTAGAGAAATCAAACAAAATCTGCGCGTTAAAAGCTTTGTCGGAAATTCTGAAAACGCCGCGCTGATCCATATTTATACAGCCCTGACGGTTTACCTGCTCCTGGCATATCAAAAATTCTTGAGCCGGATCGGACTGTCCGTGTAGCAACTTTTCCAGCTCACCCAACTCAATTTGCTCGGCAATAACGCTTTGGAAGAACTCCTGAATCCGCGACGCCGAAAATACAAAGAGTCGTATGATTTTAGCTTGTTAGAGTTGATTGCTTAGCCGGACAGTAATGACTGTGGATAAAAATGTGCGCAATTCCGCTGAAGCGGTTGAACTATCTTTCAAGTTCCCATCGCCTACCATAGCAACAATTTGCTTTATGCCCATTTCCAGTACGCTTTGCTTTGTACTGGTATAAAAATCAATGAGTGGCATTTGGACTCCTTTTGCCGGAATAAAGAGCACACAATACGTTTACTATCTCATAAATCACTGAGTTATATACTCGCCCTAAATCCCTTCCAATCCCGCGTCATATGCAGCTCCACGCCGTTATTCAAAGCCTTGAAGTGCTGCTTACCGCAGTGGAACTTCAGGGCTTCCGGGGTGCGTAAGTTGAAGGTGTTGGTATTGCCTTTTGTTTCCAACACGAAGTAGAGTTTTTTCACACCGTCTCGGTCGAGGTATACGGCCCAGTCGGGATTGTAGGTGCCGATGGGCGTTTCAATTTTGAACTTGGCCGGGATTTTGAAAAACATGCGCACGTCCGGGTCGTTATCCAGGGCCAGGGCAAAGGGGCGTTCCACAGTGTCGCTGTCGTAGATGATGTGATCGTACACGCTATGCTTTACGGCCACAGCGTTTTTATCCAGATTGGCAATGAGTTCAGCGCTGTCGAAAATCTCTTGGATGTAATATTCCTCACCGTCCAGTTTCAGATAGCTGATGCCGTCCACGGCAAGCTTATGGCGGTGGTTTTGGATAATCTCCACGCACTTTTCTATGAACAGTTGCGGGTTATTGTTCAAGTCTTGCAGGCGTTCGCTTTGTAGGATTATTTGGCACACCGTTGCGCGTTTGGTCAGGGTTTGCTTGCCGATAACGGCCAGAATATCCGGAAAAACTACGTAACTATCCTGAATATCTGTGGTTCTGATGCCCTGTTCTGTATAGCTGACGCCAGATGACTTGATGTCCACTTCCGCTGTTTGTGAGATGATGCGGGCTTTGGGAATGCTTTCCATTTCCTGCAAGTCTTTGACGCAGCGTGAGACCAGCGTTTCGCTGTCCACGCTGACGCGGTAGGTGGTCTTCTGCTTAATCTTATCCCACAGGGCCAGAAATTCCGGCGAGGCCACCACCTGCTTGTTCAGGCGCACACTCACGTCTTTGGACGCATCACGGATAGGCGGTTTCCTGTCAGCACGGCTTATGATGCTTTCCAGGCGTTCACGGGCGGCTTCGTACTTTGCGGGCAAATCCAGCTTTCCGGTCAGCAAGGCCTGCTTCATGGTGTCTTTGATTTTCCCTTGCTTATCGGTGTAGCCCTTGTCTTTGAAGTGGGTGATAAGCTCCTGCGCGTCCTCGTAGGAAACGGTTTTTTCCACGGTGACGGTCTTGGTGTAGGCTACGCCGGTCATGGCCGTGGCGCTGACAGTGGGGGCCGCGCTGATGGCCTTGACGATTTCCACCTTGGCCGTTGCCAATTCCTGCGGAAGATCCAGGGCGTCTTTTGCAATGGCGGATTTCATAGCCGGTAGGGGCGCACCCTGCGGCGTGATGTAGCCTTTGCTTTCCAGGTGCGTGACAAGACTTTGCGCTTCGGCAGGGGCAAGGGTTTTCTGCTCCTGCACGTCTTCGGTGTAGACCATGCCGGAGAACAGGCCGATTTCCAGCACGCCAAATTTCACGCCGCTTTCGTCTTCAATTTCTTTTTGCAGGGTGTCGGCAAACTCGGCAAAGCTTTCGTTGGCCATGACGTGCAGCAGGTTGATGTTTTTATCTTCGATGCGCTCGCCGTCCTGATTGACGCACAGGCGCAGGCCGCGCCCTACCTTCTGGCGGCAAGTGAAGGTCGATTTCTGCTCAATGAGAGTGCAGACTTGGAAGACGTTAGGGTTGTCCCAGCCTTCCTTGAGGGCAGAGTGCGAGAAAATGAAGCGCAGCGGGCACTCAAAGGACAGCAGCCATTCCTTGTCCTTCATGATGGTGCTGTACGTGTCGTAGTCGTCCAGAGTGTCGCCGCCGGTGTTTTTGTAATTGCCTTTTTTGTCTTGCGAGAAATACCCGTTATGCACGGCGTCAACCGGCTTGCGAAAGCGTTCCTGCTCCTTGAGTTCTGCATACTTGGGCAAGTTCAACAACTCCGTATAGCACTCTTCAAACATCTGAGCATAAATGCCTTTGCTCCCGTCTTCCAAACGGTATTTCTTCACTTCGTCGATGAAGAACAGCGACAATACTTTGATGCCTTTGTCTGAGTAGCGCAGTTCCTTGTCAAAATGCGCTTCAATGGTACGGCGGATTTGCGTCCGCTTGATAAGGTTCTCGACAATATCACCAATGGATTTGCCAAGTTTCAAAAATTCGGTGTTGGTAAACTCTATGGCCTCATAGCCGGGGGCGCAGTCTATCCCGGCCACGGCATAGCCTACGTAGAGTTCCCGTTCGCCGGAAAGCGTGAACAGGTCGGAGTTCGGCTTGATGGTCAGGGTCTTGCGGGCCACCTTGCCGTCTTTGCCTTTGATATCCAGCTCTACCTTGGCCTTAAAACCGTTCTCCTGCGAGACGGAAAGCAGCTTGATGTACGGCTTGTTGAAGCTGTGCGCGACCTGGTTGGATGAGACGCAAATCTGCTTGACCAGCCCCATCTGGTAAGCGTCCACAGGCGTGAGGCGGTACAGGGTGTTGATTTTTTCGCGGTGCGTGGCGGAATAACGCAGCACACAGAGCGGATTCATGGAGGCAATGGCCTCTTTGGCCTTGGGCGTATTGTCCACGCTTTGCGGCTCATCAATAATGATGATGGGATTGGTGTCCTGAATGTAGCGCATGGCGCTCTGCCCGCTCAGTTTGTCCTGAGCCTGATTGATGACGTTTTCGGCCTTTTTGAAGGCGTCGATATTGATGATCATGATCTCAATATTAGAGCTGGTGGCGAACTGACGCACATCAGAAAGTTTCGCGCTGTTATAGATAAAGTAGCGGCAGGGAACGCGATCATACTGGAGTTCAAAGTGTTCCTGCGTAATCTGGAAGGACTTCTTTACGCCTTCGCGGATGGCGACGGACGGCACTACAATGATGAACTTGGTGAAGCCATAGCGCTTGTTCAGCTCAAAGATTGTTTTGGTGTAAACATAGGTTTTGCCGGTGCCGGTTTCCATTTCCACGCAAAACTGCTTGTTTTCCAAGCCGTTTGTTTTGGGCAAATTATTGCGCTTCTGGATATCGTGCATGTTAGCCAGCATGGCCGCATCGTCAATGAGCAGGGCGTTACCGATGCCATATTTGTTTTGCAGCAAGCGGAACTGACTGTCGTTCTGCACAATGGAGAAGGTGGCGCTTTTTTTCTCCTGGCCGGTAAAAAGACCGGCCACGGCGTTGACGGCGTCTGTCTGAAAAAGCTGGTTTTTGAATTTTAGTTTCATGAGCCGCCCCGCTTTTTTCTGCCGGGTAAGCGCTTGCGGACGCTTTCTATTTCTTTCAATTCCTGCTCCGCTTCCACAAAATGCTTTTCCACTTCCGTGGGTTCTGCCAACTGTTTTGTTTTGTATTTTTCGTATTCGCCATGAACCTTGCGCATAGCTTGGGCATGGCTGATTGTTCCAGCGTGGGTCAGCAATTCACGTCCGGTCATGGTCAAAAATTGGTGCAGGCGGTCTATCCAGTCTTGCATGGTCAAGGGGTTGCGGTTCATGGCCTGAATTTCAGCCACTTCCAGGTAGGCGGTGACAAGGCGGTTCAATAAGTTCAGCTCCGCCTCGTTCAGATAGTTCTTGGCCACTTCCACATCGCGTTTGAGCAGCTTGGAACCGGGGAAGTTGGTAACGCCCATGTTGGGGTGCTCCGCATCTGCACGCTGATAAATCAATTCCGCCGCAGTGTGGCCGTGAGCGGCCCAGTGCATTTGATTCTGCACTTGCTTGAAGAAGGCTTGTGATAGTTCCGAACGTGGTTCGTAGTCCACGCTGGTGGCGTAAATATCCAGAACCTTGCGCCAGAATACTTTTTCCGACGAGCGTATGTCCCGGATGCGGGCCAGCAGTTCTTCAAAATACCGCTCGGAACCGGCTTCCTTGAGGCGCTGGTCGTCCAGGGTGAAGCCTTTGATCAGGTACTCTTTCAGGCGTTGGGTAGCCCAGATGCGAAATTGGGTTCCCCGCAGGCTGTTCACCCGGTAGCCCACGGAAATAATGGCATCCAGGTTGAAGTATTCCACTTGATACGTTTTCTGGTCAGCGGCAGTTGTTGCAATTTTTGCAACAACTGAATCTCGTGTGAGTTCGCCGCTTTCAAAGATATTTTTTAAATGCCTGGAAATACCAGATTTATCTACCTGAAAAAGCTCGGCCATCTGGTTGATGGCCAGCCAGACGCTTTCATTGTGCAGGCGCACCTCAAGGCGCGGCCCCTGCTCGTCGGTCTGGTAGAGCAGCAGTTCACCTTGTGTCTTGTCTGCGGAGGGCGAAGGGGAAGGGATAATTTGTTTCACGCGCACCCCCTACACCAAGTCCAGTTCAATGTTGCGGTCTTTCAGGATGTAATGCGCGTTGGACATGGCCGTATCGTCGGTCAGGGAATGTTCGGCCAGAATGAGTTTGGCCGGGGCGTAGTCTGCCATTTTTTCTATAAGTTCCGGGGTAATGCCGGGGGCTAGGCAGACGAGCAGCAGGCAGTCGTCGCCTATGGAATAGGCGGTTTTCTTGTTGGCCGGGTTTCCGCCGGTTATTTCTACTGGTGTAACCTTGTAGGTGAGAGGAACGCCCAGTTTCAGCATGATTTCATAGATAACATCTAGGTCGCTGCGGTCGGATTTTACCCGGTCGATCATGTTATTCATGCGGCTGGCAAGGGTGAGCCAGTTTTCGTCGGTAACAGGGGCAGCGTCCCACATTTTCAGGTTGGAGCTGTCCAGCTTGAAGACTTTGAAGCCGGTGTCGAGGGGAGCGGCTGGCTCCAAAAGCGAGAGTTGCCCGTTTGACTCCATAAGCTTTTTTCCGGCACGGCGAATGCGTTCTTTGCCGATTTCGCAGATGTTTATGTAACCACCCTTGAATGCTTCTGATTTTTCGTCGCAAAGCTCGGGCAACTGCACGACAATAAAGCGCCGGTTGCCGCCGTCTTCTCTGTTGAGCTGCATCATGGCGTGAGCGGTAGTAGCGGAACCGGAGAAGAAGTCTAAAATAATTTCTTCATCATTGGAGGTTGTCGATATTTGCATTATACGTTCTAGCAACCGCGTTGGCTTTGGAGTGGAAAATACTCTGCTCCCGATTAGGTCGCTGGTTTCTTTTGCCGCTTCATCATTGTGCCCTGCAAACTCAAAAGGCCACCAAGAGCTAGGAACTGTTCCTCCACCACCTAAAAGCGAGTCACGATAACGTTTAAAAGATGGTACCCGCGCATCTCCATTTTTTCCCCAAAACACAAGATCATTTTTCACATTTTCTTCATGCCGCTCTTTTGAATATCTCCAAACTGCATCCCGTGAAGGCCATACTTCCTCCTCTGTTCTGGGGTGGATAATCGGATAATATAAATTAGGGCGTTCGTCGGCTGTTTTGTTGCATTTGTAGTTGTCAGGTCTGGATATCCCTTTTTCATCCTCGTACTTATACTGAGCATCGTTCTGCTCTGTTCTGGGAAGTAGATTTCTCTGCCATGCGTCTGATTTACGGTAAACTACAACAAAATCATGCATAGGGCAGATAGTTTTGTGATCATTTGCAGAACTATAGCGTTTTTGCCACATGATGTTCGCCACAAAATTCTCTTCCCCGAAAACCTCATCGCATACCTTGCGTAAATTCGCCTGCTCTCCATCATCAATGGAAATAAAAATCACCCCGTCATCCCGCAGTAAATTCGCGGCAAGGCGCAAACGCGGGTACATCATGTTCAGCCAGTTCGTGTGAAAGCGCCCCATAGATTCCGGGTTGCTTTTTGTGGTCTGGCTGGTCACTTCCTTATAGCGGGCAAGCGGGTCTTTGAAGTCGTCTTCATACACAAAGTCGTTGCCGGTGTTGTACGGCGGGTCAATGTAGATCATCTTGACCGAGCGGTAATAGGAAGTCTGGAGCAACTTCAACACTTCCAGGTTGTCGCCTTCAATGTAGATATTTTCCGTGGCGTCAAAGTTTACGCTCTCTTCCGGGCAGGGGCGTAAAGTGCCTGTGGAGCGCTGTTGAGCGAGTTGCAAGCACTCGCTTTTGCCTTTCCATTTGAATTCGTAGCGCTCAAAGTCGTCGGTAATATATTCGCCGCACATGTTGAGCAGCTTGTCTATGTCCAGCTTGCCCTCTGTGAAGCATTCGGGGAAGACGGCACACAGTTTTTCGCGCTCTGTGTGCTCTATGTCCATTGAAAGTCCGTCGATTTTCTTCATGCCCGCTCCCCGCGCTTTCCATTCTATATTCTAAACCCGTCGAATTCGACGGGTTTATCTTGCTTGCTATCAATTGCCAATAACCCGTATTACAAACTGACGTTGTGCATCAGCAGTCAATTGTGATGTTGCAATAAACTCTTGTATATTCTGATCTCGCTTCATGTCCAGTTGTATGCTGTCCATAAACAAGGTTTGTTCCCCTTGCTTCAGCTCTTTGCTCATGGCTGTGAGCTGCTTTTGCAGTTTCAGCTTTTCCAGCCGAGGAATATCCTTTCCCAAATCGTTTTGCGCGGTTTTCACCTGATAGCGCAACACATCCAGACTGCGTTCCAGCTTTCTTTTTGTATCAGTGGTTTGCGCCTTGAGCCGGTCTATTTCCTCTTTTTCCGCTGTGCCGGTTCGCTCCAAGGCCTTGCGTATGAATTCTTCGGGAACTCAAGGGCTTCAAGCCCTTGGGGTTCCCTCCCCCAGTTTCTTCATAAAATATCCGAACTAGCCGCGCAGTTGCTCAATAACACGTTTTAAGTCCTGCGCCACCTGCGAAAGGTCTTGCACTGCGGATGAAGCTTGCGTCATGCCCTCTGCTGTTTCCATAACAATGCGTGTTACTTCTTCCAGCGAGTTGTTTATTTATTCTGACGTGGCGCTTTGTTCCTCAGCGGCTGTTGCAATGGAAGCAACGAGGGAGGAGCTGGCAGAAGAAAGAGTCACAATTTCACCAAGGGCCCGGCCAGAAGCATTGGCAAGTTCCGTTGCTCCATTAATATTGGTAACGGCTGTTGTCACTTCGCTGATATTAGCACGGGCAGAATTTTGAATAGCCTGAATATTGGCCCCCACTTCTTGAGTTGCCTGCATGGTTTTTTCTGCAAGCTTACGCACTTCATCAGCAACAACAGCAAACCCCCGCCCTGCTTCACCTGCACGGGCAGCTTCAATGGCAGCGTTAAGGGCAAGCAGGTTAGTTTGATCTGCAATATCAGAGATCACATTCATAACGCCGCCAATGCTTTCTGCCTGCTGACCAAGGCCCTTCATATTATCTTGCAGGGCAAGGGCTATGCTGTTTACCCCATTAATGGCCTTCACCACCTTGTCTACCAGTTCCGCGCCTTCTGTAGCCTTACTGCGGGTAGCTTCCGTCTGTTCTGAGGCGTTGCCTGCATTACGAGCAACTTCAAGCACTGTGGCATTCATCTCATTCATGGCTGTGGCAGTAGACTCCACCCGAGTGCGTTGCATATCCGCCCCGCGAGATACCTGCTCAACCTGGGTCGAAAGTTCTTCAGAAGCAGCCGCCACCCGATCTGCATTCTCCGTTGCCCTATTGGCAACATCAAGAATTCTACGTTCCGTATCTTTCATCGCTGTCAAATCAACAACCAGCTCAAGTAATGAGGCAAGTTTACCATGAGAATCCAGCATAGGAATGACAGTATAGTGCACATCCATCCGCTTACCTCTGGGGTGAGCAATCGTATCTGCAGTCTGAGAGGAATTAGTTCGCAACGCATTGGTAAGCGCGCATGAAGCCGAGCCAAAATCATCCCGTGCGGAAATTTCACGCTCGCTCTTGTTTGTATAATTTGAAATACCCGAAAGATCCTGTGTTATCTTGTTCATGTAGGTAACACGTAAATCAGTGTCGGTAACAAGAATAGGGGAAGGAATACTGTCAAAAATAGTACCCAGACGTTGAAGAATATTGTTTGAAGCGTGCACAAGAGCTGCAAACCCCCCAGAAAACTTTTTAACATCAGCCTGAGCACTCAAAAAACCCACTTCAATTTGGCGTTCAAGAGTATCGTATTCTTTTGCAATGAGGTTAAGAATTGTAGGTATCTCCAAAATAGAGGAGACCATCAAGCCAATTTCGCCCTTTTCCTTCACCTGCAACTGGGCTGCAAAATTTCCATGAGCAATCTCGCCCGCAAAGGTGGAAACCTGAACCAAAACACGCACAACACCCATGATAATCCAGGCTGCTGCGGCTATACCAATAAGAATGCCAATACCACTACTGGTCAGCAGAGTTCTCTGCGCGTTTTCATTATCTAATTGTGTGGCGGGCCCAATGGTATTCATATGCTCTTGCGCTATAGCCGTGTACCCGTCAAAATATTTGGTAATTGCTTCGCCAACATCATCCAGCTTTTTCTTTTGGTTAATACCGTCAATAATAAGTCTGTCTATGGCCTTAAAACCATTGAGATAGGCAGTATAGCTTTTTTCCACCTCTGCCACAGCTTTACGAGAATCTTCCACAACAGCATTGGCAGCCATTGCCTTAAGTGGTTCAGCAAATTGTTCCAGCAGTTTATTTGACTTAACCCCATCCTCAATCTGATAAGTAGCATTATAAATACTTATAGCCACCCGAAAGTTTGCATAAATACTATAGCACTCATTAACAGCGCGTAACACTTCAAAATTATCGGTACTGGCAGCAATTTTGTTAATAATCGTCAAATTAGCACTAATGGCAGCAGCGGTTGGAATGAGCTGACCCTTCACACCTTTATCGGCGTTCAGCAACAGAGTCCGCACGTTATCAGCTAGTTCCATCATTGTCTTAATCTGGGCTATTTGATCTTTTAGCTCACGAATATGATCCTGACTGCGCTCTGCAAGAATTGTTTCTTCAATGTATTTTATACTTCTTTCAAAATCTTTGCGTGCATTGTCAATATAAGCAGGCTGTAAAGTAAGAACAAAGCGACCAATCTGATCTTTTGCTTCACGTAAAAGAGCGTCCGCCGCATTGGCGTTTACAGCCGTTCGCGCTTCAGATCGGTATGTCCGAAAACCGTCTGAGGAATTGCCCAGCCGGTTATAGGAAAACACAGCCAAAGCACCCAACAATACAACCATGAACATAAAGCCAAAAATAATTCGATACTTTGTCGTCATATAACCTCCCGAGGGGCAAAAACAGAGAGAGATAGGGCCAGCAAAAACGCTTCCTTCCCGACACCCTGCATGTAATAAAAATCGCACTGTATCCTTTCTACTTATAATCTTATAACATAGCATAAGTCTATCTGCAAGTAAGCTTAAAATTACATCATTCAATATTTGCTCAACCATCGGAACAATTTTTTACGCGATCCATTTCAGAAATTATTACACAACGCTGGTCACTTACGTACATCGGATATGCCCCACAAATTTTCGTTGTTAAAAACAGGAGCATCCTTTAGTCTGCCAGCTAACCCAAAGGACATTGCATGATTCTTGGTATAGGCTTGGACATCGTGGAAATAGCGCGCATCGGCAAGATTTATCAAAACTTCGGCCTAGCCTTTGCCAATAAAATTTTACATGCAGCCGAGATCGCCCATCTTCACGCCGCCCTAAATAAAAAAAACACGCCCGCCATAGGGGAAAGGCACGCCATTGAATTTCTGGCAACACGCTTTGCCGCCAAGGAAGCTGCCGTCAAGGCCCTTGGAACAGGATTTGCCAATGGTATTCTGCCAAAACATATTGGCATCACCAACCTGCCAAGCGGCAAGCCGGAGTTGATTTTTTACGACAAAGCCCTTGAAAGAGCCACGAGCTTACAGGTATGCTCTACCCATATTTCGCTCACTCACGAAAAAAATACGGCAGCGGCTATGGTTGTGCTGGAATCTTAGGAGCTACTTCTAAAAGTCCTTTTGGCAAATGCTTTATTTGAAAACAGCCCGTAGAGAAGCACTGTCACAACCAGACAAGGAAGTATAATGTACACCCCTCATACCCCTCACCTGTTCACCCCCCTTTCTACCCCAGCAGAAATGCGCCAATGGGACAGTTTGGCAGAAGCCGATTACGGCATTCCCTCAGTGCTTTTAATGGAAAATGCAGCAAGAGAGGCCTTTTCCGTTATCCACGCGCACCTCCCTCCCCCTGCCTCTGCCCTTGTTATTACCGGTAAAGGCAACAACGGAGGCGACGGTTTCGCCCTTGCCCGCGCTCTACACGATGCCGGATACACTGTACGCGTTTGTCACCTGTATTCGCGTGATTCCATGCAGGGCGCAGCAAAAATCCATCTGCACATGGCAGAAAAAGCGGGAGTTCCTCTTTTTTTCAACGACCATGCCGACTGGACACCTCCCTCATGGCTGCATGAAACGCACTGGCAACGTCCCTCCCTCATTATTGACGCAATCACCGGAACAGGCCTGAAGGGCGACCTGCGCGAACCAGCAATACAAGGTATCAATTTCATTAATGAATTTTACGGAAGCTCCCACATCTTCGCCCTGGATATTCCAAGCGGGCTGTGCGGATATACAGGCGTACCACGCCCGGAAGCCGTACACGCCCACTGCACCATCACCTTTGAGACTGGCAAGCCCGGTTTGTTTTTTCCTGAAGCGAAAAGCTACACAGGAGCAGTACATGTACGCACCATAGGCATACCCCGCGCTATTAAAGATTCCTTTACCCCCACCTGGCAATTGCTGCATCCCCACAGCTTTCCCCCTCCCTCGCCTTTTCTGCACAAGGGACAGGCCGGACGTATTCTCATTATCGGAGGCAGCGCCAGCATGGCGGGGGCTCCTTTGCTTACGGCCCTTGGCGCTCTGCATGGGGGGTGCGGTATTGTACACCTGGCCTGCCCTGGCGCTATCCTCCCTCAATTGCGGCAAGGCTGGCCTGAAATAATTCTGCATGGCCTTGGCAAAGGAGATAATTGGGAAGAAGATATCAATGTTTCCGCACTCCTCCAAAGCACCAATCCCGCAGCCGTTATCATCGGGCCGGGCATGGGCCGTGAACCTGGCGCATACGCTGTTGTGAAAGCTATACTGGCAGAAAAATGCCGCCCCCCTGTCGTGGTCGATGCGGACGCCCTCAGCCTGTTCTCCCTTCGTGCGCCCTCACCCCTGGCTCTCCTGCGCCCCTACGACATCCTCACACCACACCCCGGTGAAATGGCAAACATGCTCCCCTGCTCATATTTCTCCGCCCCTGCCACATCTTCCCAGCCCCTGGAAACCGACGCAGAGCAGCCTATGACGCAAGCACCACAGTCCCTGCCACATAATGATACAGGCAACTCAAAAAGCTGTTCCTTTCCTCTCGACCTTCCGCTCTCCCAACGTGAGTGCATTGACGTTGTTCAGCAGGATCGTGGAGGTGCCTTGCAAGCCTTCACCCGTGCCTCAGAGGCCGTTCTTGTTCTTAAAGGCCCCGGCACCCTGATCGGACAACGGAGCGCTCCTATAACTCTAGCCCCCTTTGCCACGCCAACCCTGGCTGTAGGAGGGAGCGGCGATGTACTCGCCGGTGCCATTGGCGCATGCCTTGGCCTGGGCTATACCCCTTATGAAGCGGCCTGCCTGGGAGTATACCTACATGGACGTGCAGGAGAATTGCTCCTCCGCACGGCCCCGCGTGGCCATTTGGCTCAAACCATTGCCGACACCCTTCCCTTGGTCTGGCAAGAACTGTGTACTTCGCCCCACCCCGGCAGCACAGAGAGCACGGTAAGGATACCCAAAAAATGACACATCCCCCATGCTGTCCTCCTGACAAGGAAAAGGGGCAGTGCAAGGCCATTGCAACAGCAGTAACCCTGCTGGCAACAGAAGCAGACAGTATGCGCCTTGCCCTGGCCTTTTCCCGGGCACTTCAACTGCACAATCCTGGCAATATTTTATTCTACGGCACACTTGGCGCCGGAAAAACCACTCTCATCCGCCACATGGCAACAGCTTTACCTAATGGGGAAAATGCAGAGATCGCCAGCCCAAGCTTTACCGTCTGCAATATATATTGTACAAACCCCGAAATTCACCATTTTGATCTGTACAGACTGGAAAATGGACACATGGATGAAGCGCTGGAGGAGTCTTTTGACACTCCTCGCGTTCTTACCCTTGTGGAATGGGCAGAGCGCCTTGCCGACAAAGATATGCCGCCAGACGGTTTGCTCTGGCGTATTTTTCTCAAGGAAAACAACGTACGGGAAGTGCGCTTTGAAGCCTTGGGAAAAGCAGGAAGCCTGTGCCTACAGCATGTTGCAGGGAGCTACCCAATTGAATTAACCAAATCACCATAGTATTCCAACAGCCTATATTTATACTGAAAATTTTCAGTATAAATGAGATGTTCCAAAAGGATTCACCCCCTTTAGGCACAAAAGGTATTGTTATGGCCTCAAAAAAATAAGGAGTACACATGCGCATTATTGTGCAAAAATTTGGCGGAACATCTGTTGCGGATGCAGAACGCATAAGGTTTGTGGCGAAAATAATTACCGATGCTTACAAACAGGGGAATGATGTCGTGGCTGTTGTTTCAGCTCAGGGAGACACTACGGATGATTTGGAGGC